>NZ_JBFPDP010000029.1:0-65231 GCF_040830845.1 Sivoneniella epilithica UHCC 1019 | reverse complement strand
GCAATTTACGACTCAAGATGCCCGCATCAAACTCAAGCGTCTCTATCCATCAATTCTTTCTTGACAGACTACTAGCAGCTTGATAGTCGGAAATATTAGTAGCGCGTGAACCTTTTTCAAATTGCAACTGTCATAAGAAATACATTCACCGATTGAATGAACGTTACGAATCCTTTAACAGTTTCTACTGCTGAGCTATGAACATTAAATCTATTTTGCTACTCTCAGGCGTGTTAGCACTAACTCTGACCGCTGTGCCTTTCATGCCCGCATTTGCTCAAAATCAAACTACGCCTAATCAGTCTGCCCCAGCTAAACGCGGCATGAATCGTTTGAACCTGACGGATGCTCAAAAGACCCAAATGCAGCAAATCAAGCAGGCAACAAAGTCTGAAATTGCCGCATATCTTCAATCTCAAGGGATTACTGTTCCTCAAGGACAAAACCCCCGTGAGGCAATGCGATCGCTCAATCTCAGCGAAGCCCAAAAAGCGCAGATTAAGGCGATCCGCGAAAAGGGTAAACAGCAAGTTCAAGGGCTATTGACCACTGAGCAAAAAGCCATGATGCAACAACGTCGCGGCACTATGAAAAATCGTGGACAGCAACGCCGTCAAGCTCAACCCGGTCAATTCCAACCTGGACAAGCACCCGTTCAATCTGGAATTTAGCAGGGAACAGGGAATAAGAGACAGGGAACAGAGAATAGGAACAGGGAATAGTGTTAAAAAGTTGTTAGGGTTGTCCTAGGTGATCAGATTTGTCTTATGACTGACACCTAACACCTGACATCTATTCCCCCTTTCCATGACCACGGTTCCTGAGACTATCAAACATAGCGAAATACTCAATCAGTTGGTGCTAAATCGCGCCACCCTGGAAGAGTTGGGGCGGGTAGAGATACTGTGGATGTATCCTCCCGCCCATCGCGTGTTGGGATTTATTTGCAAATCGGGTTTTTTAGGCAATCAAAAATCAGCGTTTAAGCTGTCGCAAATTGAGGCGATCGGAGTCAACGGCATTTTGACCCATTCCCAACCGGATGCAACTGATGCGGAACGGGTTCGTCAGCTTGAGTCACTGATTCACTCCGAGGTGTGGAGCAATGGGGGTGAAAAGGTTGGCAAGATTATTGATTGTGTATTTAATCTGCAAAGTGGGGCAATTTCAGAGTATTTAATGGTGGGCGATCGCCTGAGTACCTTGGCTGGCACCATTTACCGCCTACCGATCAATCGCATCAGTAGTTTGGGACGAAAACGGGTGCTGGTGAGCGATCGCACGATTCAAGCGTTTCCCCTCTATCGCGAAGGGATTCAACAAAAAATTTCCAAAGCCAGCAACGCCGTTAAAGAAGACTATACCCAGGTGACGCAGGAGTTAAGATCTATTGCCCAGCGCGCCCAAGATACCACCCTACAAACCACCTCACAGTTAAAAAACCTGGCAGACCAAGCAAAAGATCGAGCGCAATCATTGGCAGAGCAGGCGAAAGAAAGAGCGCAGGAACTCAACGAACAGATCCGAGACGGAGCAGAAACGCTGGTTGAGCAGGCAAAGGAAACCACTGATAACTTTGTGGAACGGATTCAGGAACAAGCCGATAGTTTAGTTGGCGATCGCGTTTCGCGTACCCGCCCATCCTCAGCAAATGCAGCCAGTGAAGTAGACAGTTGGTTTGAAGATGACTTTGAAGAAAGCGTTGACAAAGACCTGAAGAAAGACTTGAAGAAAGACCTGGAGAAAGCCAATCCCGATGACTTAATCATTGACGAAATCGAAGAAATTTTTGAAGAGATTGAAGAGATTTTTGGCGATCCAACCCGTTTGGCTGCAACAGTGTCCGATGCTACTCCACCGAGTCCAGATGCTCCCTGGATTGAAGATCTGCCTTGGAGTGCTGAAAAAGTTGAGTTTTGGGATGCGAAAGAGTTGGATCAGTGGGATGGAGACGACGAGGATGACGATCCTTGGGATATTACTGAATTGCCGCCGCCTACCCAGTTGAATATTCCGTTGTTGGATGCTTCAGAATTCCCAGATCTAGAAACTGAAGATTTAGAAGATGAAGAACTGGACACTGAGGAGTTAGAAGCTCAGGATTTGGAGCGATCGCCCGATGATCCGTCTACTAACAATTTGTCTGAAATAACAAGCTCCAATCTGCCCGAAACCGTCCATACTGCCACGGCTGAAGTAGTTGAAGATGAAGAAGAGGAGCGATCGCTTTCCTTAAGTACAGAACCGGAACCCAAACAAACCATTGTGGTAGAAGTTGTGAGAAATCCAGACGATGAACCTTGGATTTAACGGTATTAGAAGCATCTTAGATACTAAAAACTTCCAGCTATACTAACCCTGAAGGAAAAAATTGCACCGCCCTCAAACTCAGTCTGTGATAGTAGTTTGCAACTACAACGCGATAGATCATTTTTGAGCGTTGCTGAATGGCGGTATGAATACCCTCATCCCCAGCCCTTCTCCCTAGGGAGAAGGGAGCTAGAAATCTTGTTCCCTCTCCCAAAGGGCGAGGGCTAGGGTGAGGGCAGATTTCAGAATTCATAGACTGATTCAGCAACGCCCATTTTTGAACGCGGCAGTGCTTTTTTCTTAAAACTCAAAATGGTATTTAGATTGGCTGGATGACAAGTGAATATTGTAATTACGGTTGTTCAAGTCGCTATTGTAATTTTTGCGTTTACCCTCTTGAACTGGCTTCTGGGCAAGAGCCTAAAAACTCTGGCGGCTTCCCAAAAAGAGAAAACTGCCCAGAGGCTCGTTAGTTTGCGGCAAAATCTCAGCCTACTGTGTCTGTTGGCAGGGATTGGGTTGACTCTCTTAATCGTGAGTGTGAATGGAGTTCTGATCTATCAGGGCAAAGATGTTCTGGATTTTCAAATCCGTCTGCTCCAAAGTATTCCAGCCGAGTTTTGGATTACATTGGCTACAGCGATCGCCCAGTGTGTCATGTTGCTGCTGCTGGTCAAATTTAGTCTGCCCCTGCTGCATCACCTGCTGGATCTGGCAACGACCTACGCCAAAAATTACGACCGGATTACTGCGAATGATGAAAGCGTTGAGGCATTTTTCCACACCCTAAAAAAAATTCTCACTACAAGCACTTGGATCGCTGCCGGGATTCTGTGTACCCAATTTCTGAATCTACCAGCCGCCATTCCTAAATATCTGTTCATTGGATTGAAAGCCTATGGGGCGATCGCCATTGGACGATTGCTGATCAAAGCCATCTCCGTCGTGGTTGATACCCTTGATGCGCTGAGCCTGCAATATTCCAACGCCGATAATCTGCTGCGCCACTACGATCGCTTCCGCCATCTGGTTCCTGTACTCAAAAAATGTCTGGAGTATGTCCTTTATGTGGGCATCGCCACCTTGGTGATTCAAGACATTGACTTCATCGCTTGGGTTGCAGACTATGCCGACGAAATCATTGCCATTATTGGAATTTATTTTGTCACAGGACTGGGCATTGAAATTGCTAACGTGGTGCTTGAAGATCTCGTCCTGAGAACGGATCAC
This sequence comes from Sivoneniella epilithica UHCC 1019, assembly GCF_040830845.1. NCBI lineage: Bacteria > Bacillati > Cyanobacteriota > Cyanophyceae > Leptolyngbyales > Leptolyngbyaceae > Sivoneniella > Sivoneniella epilithica. The sequence continues at coordinate 61,691 of NZ_JBFPDP010000029.1, read as the reverse complement.
CTCACCGATCTTCAGCGACAGCGCCGACTCACCATCATTCCATTATTCAAGAGTTTCCTCAAATACGCGATTTACTTCACAGCCGCTTTAGCGATGCTGAAGTTAATTAACCTAGATCCCACTCCGCTGCTGGCGGGTGCAGGAATTGTCGGGATTGTCATCGGGTTTGGGGCACAAAACCTGATCAATGATATTGTCTGTGGGTTCTTTGTTTTATTTGAGAACTACTATCTGGTCGGCGACTACATTGAAGCCGGAAAAATAGAGGAGCGTTTGGTTGAAGGCATTGTAGAAGCGATCGAACTGCGAACAACGCACATTCGTCACCCCGATGGTCAGTTGCAAATTATCCGCAATGGCGAAATCGGTTCTATTATTAACTACTCGAAGCAATATATCTATGCCACCGTGAAGGTTCCTGTTCCGCACACTGCCAATTTGGATCAAGCCTATGAAGTGATTGAAACCGTAGGACATCAACTCAAAGCAGATTATTTGGAGGTGCTTGAACCCACTCAAATAGATGGACTGGAAGACTTGGGAGAAAAAACGCTGCTACTCCGCACTTTAACCAAAGTCAAACCTGGGAAACATCTCTATATCCAGCGCTTGCTCCGCAAACGGCTGAAACATGCTTTTGACCAAGAACGTGTTTCAACTGAATCGGCAAGTTCAGGACGTGTTTTCTAGTTGAAATGGATAGCCTTTCCTTTTTTCTATTTTCTTCACTGTATTTCTTTGCCCATCAGCGGTAAATTAGTAACGCGGTGCATCGTATCGTACAGTGAGCTTGTGGTGATCAATCAATCGTCTTTAACGGAAGCGCCAAACAATTTGAGCATGGGTGGTCGGGTGGAAGAGTTTAAATGGTCATGGAAGGGACAACCCATGACGATCGCCTACGAAGTTTGGGGGGAAGGCAGCCCAGTGTTATTGTTGCCTGCTTTCAGTACCATTTCCAGTCGGGCTGAAATGTACGGTTTAGCGGAGCAACTCTCCGAAAAATTTCAAGTATTTATGGTGGATTGGGTTGGGTTCGGCGAGTCTTCTCACCCGGCGATCGAGTATCGTCCAGCGCTGTATCATGCGTTTCTGCGAGACTTTGTGCGATCGATGTTTTCCCAACCCGTCGTAGCGATCGCGGCAGGACATTCCGCCGGGTTCATCATGCAACTCGCCCATCAAGATCCATGTCCCTGGTCTTATGTCATCCTCACCGCTCCCACTTGGCGAGGTCCATTGCCCACTATGGGAGACCACCGCTGGTTCTTTAAACGCATACAGCAGTTGATTGGGCTGCCGATTGTGGGGCAATTTTTTTATCTACTGAATACGCTTCCGTGGTTTCTCCGCTGGATGATGGGTCGCCATGTGTATAGCGACTCCAAAAATATTACCCGTAGCCTCGTTACTGCAAAATGGCGAACGACTCAACAGCGCAATGCCCGGTTTGCTTCTGCCGCCTTTGTAACCGGGGCACTCGATCCGATTCGCACTCGTCAAGAATTTATTGATTATTTTCAACCGCTGCCCGTTCCCGTCTTAATGGTGATTGGCGAACAAACACCGCCCAAATCTCGCGAAGAAATGGAGTTTGTGGTTCACTTTTCTGGAGTGCAGGTCTATCGAATGCCGGGTTCTTTGGGGCTACATGAAGAATATTCCCGTACTTTAATGAGCGGCATTTTGCCTTTTTTGACTAAAGTCCTTTCGTGATGCCATCTCCATGAAATCTTCTTTTGCCGTTTTGTTTGGGGCGATCGCCGCTGCTGGCTTAGTCACTACTGTTCTCGCTGCCAACCCTGATCAAGTGCAGCAATTAATCAACACTCGCCAATGTGAAGGCTGCATTCTGACGGGCGCGGTGCTTTACAGCTACGATCTATCGGCAGCCAATCTGAAAGAGGCAAACCTGACCTCAGCGGCACTGCAAGGCTCAAACTTAAATTACGCAATCCTGACCAACAGCAAACTGGAAAAAGCAAACCTAGGGCTGGTCAAACTGCGGGAAGCCGATTTAAGCGGAGCCAACCTAGCGGGAGCCAGTTTACTAGGAGCCGATTTGACCGACGCAAATTTAACAGGCGCAAATCTGCAAGGGGCGGTTTTGGAAGGCGCGGACTTGCGGAGAGCCGATCTCAGGGGAGCCAACCTGCAAAAAGCAAACCTATTAAAAGCCCGAATGGCTGGGGTAAAACTGGAAGGCGCAATTCTAAAGGGCGCACGAATGCCTGATGGTAGAGAGGCGAAGTAAGCTGGGCATTGCTAATCTGAAAATAGAACTTTTAGGGAGTAATCCCTTGTAGTTTTTCTCAACAGTTCCCCAGCCACGGCTACCTTAGATGCAGGCGATCGCATCTCTAACTTTCAAACAAGCGCAACCGACAAGAAAGACAGCTATTCCGTATTAGGATTCATCAAGGTAAGCATCGTCAAGAAGCTTACTCCCTGTATTGCAGCAAACACTCCCATGAGAAAAGCAGTCGGTAGCCGCATTTTTTTGAGAAGCATTTCAGCCTTTTTACTAATTACTGTGACCCTGTTGCTGTTTGCTTGTAGTGGACAATCAGCAGGGTCTGGGCAGCAAACGCTTACGATCTGGTCGTCTTATGCCGATCAAGATATGGAACTGCTGATTAAAAACTATCAGGCAGTTCACCCCAATGTGGAAGTAATCCATACCACCCACGGAGTGCTGAATTATTTCTCTTTTTTAAAAGAACGAATGGCTCAAGGGCTAGGTCCTGATATGGCGATCGTGCCCGATCCAGTTTTGCCCTCCATGATTGAGCAAAAATTAATTGAGGATTTAGAACAATATAATCTAGATACCTCCAATTTTTATTCCAAAGCCTTGGTATCGCTGCGGGCAAAAGATAATCACTTATATGGTGTGCCCTTTGGCTTTGATACCATGGCACTTTGCTATAACCGATCCCAAACGGCTGACCCGCCGACCACCTTAGACGCGGTTTTAAGTCAAGCGGGTCAAGGTAAAGGAATTGCCATTGACTCTGGCTTTTTGAGTAGCGCTTGGGGCATTGGGGCAATGGGCGGGACACTCTTTAACTCCGTCAACCAATTTACGCTTGAAGAAATGGCATTGAGTCGTTGGCTGTCCTGGCTTAAGGATGCTCGGAAAACTCCAAATATTTATGTCGATTACCGTCGAGACATTTTATTTGACCTGTTTACCACGGGTAAGGTGGCGTACTTTCCTTGCTGGACGTTTGAGATGTCGGCGTTACAGAAAAAACTGGACAATAAATTGAGCGCTGCTGTTTTACCCGGCAACCTGAACAGTGCTGCTCCCGTTTTAGAAATCGACTCCCTGGTATTAAATGCTCGTGCAGCGACGACCCAAAAAAGGCTGGCACTTGACTTTGCGAAGTTTGTGACTCGTCGGGAACAACAATTGGCATTCCAATCGGCTCAAGATACAGTCGTTGCCCCGATTAATCCCAAAGTGTTGCTCGATCTCCGACTGCTGCCAATCAGACGGAACTTGATTGACCAAGTTCAAAATAGTTTTCTGATTCCGGTCAGTCAGGCAAAATATCAAACCGATCGCCTGGTTTATTATGCAGATCCCATTTATATACAGGTGATGCAGGATGATATCTCGCCAACTGAGGGGGCACGTGAATTTATCAACCAACTCAATCAACCTGTAGATCGCAAAGTTATCCATAGATCTACCTCAATCACTAGCGAAGCAGGGACTAGCAAAGTTCAAGGTGACACTACACGAAAAGCTGATTACTTGCTGCAACTCATGCAAGTTCAATTTCAAATTTTCCGTCGTCCAATTATCTGGCTACAAATTGTTCTCTTTACCGTTGTGGGTGTGTTGATATGGCTAATCGCTCGTCGCTTGAACCGCTTTATCAGCAACTTCAGTCAGCGATTCACCGAATAAAGGCAGTTTTGCAGATTCAGTCCCACCAATGGGTCAAAATTGTTACGGAGTTGGCTCGTGCGCTCTTGTTTCCGGTGCTGCTTTGGGGAACACTCTGGCTGCTGGTACAAATTTTTCCCCGTTTGGGAGCCTGGAACCTGAATCTAATAGCAACGTTCTGTTTGCCGTTGCTACTGCTGTTTATCGTGTATCGAGCGATCTCAGCCATTGTTTTGTTAACAGTTGAGAAAGAGGTTCATGCCACGCTGATACACCGGTTTTTGCTGCCGCTGTTTGTCACTTACGCTGTGCTTCAGTTCGTGGGATTATTTGATGAAATCTCACTGCTGGGAAACACTCAGCTATTCACCGTTGCCAACACCACCGTCACCCTGCGCGGTTTATTCGTCGCCTCAATCGGATTATTCCTTTGGTTTGCTGGAGTCAGCAGTTTGGCGCAATTTCTGCGGAAAGTGCTGCACGATCGCCTGCACATAGAAGCAGCCACGCTGGATGCTTCACTGATCCTGCTGCGTTATTTTCTGATTAGCATAGGGCTAGTTTTTGTGTTTAGTGAATTAAAGCTCGATTCCACCGCGATCGCTGCCATCTCTGGCGGGTTAGCGGTGGGAATTGGCTTTGGTCTCAAGGATGTCGTGATTAACTTCCTCAGCGGCATCATGCTGCTGTTCGAGCGCACCCTGCGTCCAGGGGACATCATTGAGTTTAACAACAAGATGGGACGGGTTGAAGAAATTAATCTACGGGCAACGACGATTAAAACCAGAGACCATGTGGAAGTCGTGATTCCCAATCAAATGTTTTGGAATGCCAGTCTTACCTCGTATACTCGCAAAAGCCGCATGACTCGGTTCGACATTGAGGTGCGGGTTGGGTATGACCACTCACCTGACACAGTAACTGCCCTTTTGGTGAATGCAGTTCGCGAGAATTCCAAACTCTCCACCGGGTTAACCGCAAAAGTTGAAATTGGCAATTTTAATCAAGAGGGAGTTCTCTACAAACTTAAGTTCTGGACGGATGACCCTCTCGCAATTAACAGCCTACGGGATAAGATTTATCGCAGTATGTGGAAAGCGTTTGCAGAGAAGGGCATTGAGCTAGAAACTCTAGCAAACATTAAAATTCATTCTTCTGAGACTTTAACTCAACTGAAATCTGCGTCGAGCAAACTTCATGAAAATCAGGCTCACCATTCAGTCGCATCAAATCCGTCCCAGCCACACATCCTTCCAACAAAACTTGCTCCCGCTCAACCTAAAGTTCCGACTCAGGTTGAATTAGTTGAATGCAGTTTTGAAAAAGTTAGACCTTATGCGTCAGAATTCTCGGCAAGCTTTTATCAAAATCTGTTTAGAAGCAACCCAAAACTGCGATCGCTGTTTCGCGACACCGATATGGAGAAACAGCAGCAGAAACTGATGAGTACTTTAGTGCTTTTAGTTCAGAGTGTCCGCGATCCTGATCGTCTAGTGCCCATTCTGAAGGATTTAGGAGCTAAACACAAAGGCTATGGGGTAATCGAAGACCATTACCCGACAGTTTGTGCTGTTTTACTGAAAACCTTCGAGCAGTATCTCAAAGCTGATTGGACTAAAGAAGTTCAGCAAGCCTGGACAAGTACCTTTGATGCGATCTCTCAAATTATGCTGGAAGGCGCAGAGGAAAGTTTTTAATACTGCCTGTAGCTGTTAAACATCATTTTGCTGTAGATGAACATTAGCGCTCGCCAAATCAAGGAAGCAATAGAAACACAGCGCAACCAAAAGGGGCGATCGCTCCCCCTGCTACCCTTGCCCCGTCACCGACAGCCCATCCACGATCAGCGAGGGCGTGTAGCAAGAGCCATTCCAATCGCCATCGCCACCCAGTTCAACCAACTGCTTCAGCGCCATGTAGACGTTACCTGACACCATCGTGTCTTTCACCCGCCCTAAAATTTTGCCATTTTTGACCCGATATCCCAAATCCACGTTGATGGAAAACTCACCTGAAATACCGGCTCCACTGCCCAGCATTTGATCCACAATAATTCCGTCGTCCAAACTGGCGATCAGTTGCTCTAAAGATTTTGCAGCCGTCGATCGCGGTGCTGTCGATTCCACAATTAGGTTAAATAATCCCGGTGTCGGATAGCTACCCAACCCCGGACGAAAGCCATTGCCCGTCGTACCGCTGCCCAGAGCGCGTCCAGTAGTGCGATCGGCATAAAACAGCTTCAAGACCCCGCTGTCAATAAAAGTGATCGGTCGGGTAGGCGTGCCTTCATCATCAAAAGGACAGCTAAAAGGACCGCGATTAGGGTGTTGGGAGAGAGTCAACGTTTCAGCCGTGACAATTTCGTTCAAGCGATCGCTCCAAGGTGAAGCGCCTTCGATCACTTGTTTCCCGTTTAACGCTGCCTGCACCGTGCCCCACAGCATATCGGCTGCTTTGGAGGTAAACAAGATTGGCATTCGTCCGCTGACGGTTTGAATGTTGTCGGTTGCCCAGTGCAATCGCTGTAAGATCTGTTCAACTAGAGCTTCAGGATTTAGGCGATCGCGCTGGGTTTGCCCATCATAAATACTTAAAAAATCATCCCCGCGCACCCATTCAGCCGAGAGGGAAGCGCTCAGCGTCGTATCGGTATAGCCGCAGTCCAACCCTTGAGACGTGATCAACCGAGTTGTTTCAGCATCACATTCCCATTCTGCTTCACACAACACCTCTGGATAGGCATCGCGCACCAGGGCAATCGCCTGCTTACCCCAGTCCACCAGTTGTTCCACCGAGACCGCTGCTCCCAGGTCAGGATACGGCACTTGGGTTGCGTCTGCCAGTTCAATGGCTTCTGGTTCGTTTAACTCGCTTAATGCCAACGCCCGTTTCACTAAATCTTGAGGCTCAACCGGACCGTAGGCAACCGCCAAACCGGGGCAACCCTGCCGCCATAATCTCAGTGCCAATCCTTCCGCCTGAGCGCTTTCTAGCTGCTTTAGCCGATTTGCTTCAAAAAAAACCGGACGAGATAAAGACTGCGATTGAAACACTTCCGCAGCCTCAGCACCCGACTTCATCGCTAGCTCAAGCAGTTGCTCTGCCAGCGTTTGTTTCTGCAAATCCTGCGAATCCATAATATTCAATCAGTGGCAATTAGCGATTAGTCTTCATAGTGCTTAAAATCTTCCTGGGCTTAGAGTGGTTAGCAGCCAACCACCAAAATAATTTACGCCTATCATCAACTTACGCCAAATTGGACTCCTGCAATAACCAGAATCCAGCAAAGGACTCTACATCGGGTGAAGATTGGACGGCTAAAAAGTGAACGCCCTTTGCTTGCCGCTTTGCAGTTTCAAAATTAGTCGCCTCAGTTTGGAGGCTGGCATTGACTAAATCAGCAAGAATCCAGCGATCGCTCACTCCAGTTTCCAACAGCAATCGCGGTGGATCGGAGTCAAATTTAAAGTATCCCAACTCCAACCCAGACATCCAGGCGGCTAGCGGAGTTGCCCGACCCGAAAAAATCACTAAACCAGGAATCACAGCATCCGCAGCCAGCCCAATCAAACTCAAAGGAAAGGATTCGCCAAACCCAATATCCCACTCGCCTAGATCATCAAAAGCAAGGGCTGGCAACGTCACCAGTGCCCACTTTTGCCCCACTAAAGCATCGGGTAGAGCAAGAGCAGGCGTAGTGCCAAAACTGACGGTGGGATTTGCTCCCGGCTGAAATCCGGGCTGTTTTGGATACTCTTGCTCCAGTCGCTGCTGCATCCACTGGTTAAGCGCATAAGTCCGCCGACTCATAGTTGCTGCAATGCCTAGATCCGAGCAGGCTTTACTGATCATATTGTTCATTGCCTGCCGAAAAAAGCGGATTTTATCTGGTGGGCTGGGAGCTTGGGCGATCGCGTTTTCCAACACTTCCCTCAGCTTGACTGAATTCACCTCAGCATTAGAGCAATATTCAGCATAGCGAAACAGGTTTTCCGGCTTAACGGTTATATCAATCGGACTCTCGCAAACCAGCACTTCCCAGATTTTTTTTTCATCCTCATCCACAATCGGACGCGAGTAAAAATCTATTTCCCAAATTGTCGTCATAAAGCGACCACCAACAGAACAGAGCCAAGATACCTGTAAACCCTATCATAGTTAGGTTTTGCGCAAGTGATAGGATTCTAGTGAACTTAAAAAAATCTCATGTCATTTACCGACTAGCTTGAGAAAATTCTGTAGATACGCAGGCAATTTGATGATTGTCATGACATTATGAACCAAAGTCATGACAGATAACCGAGCGAAATACTAGCAATGATAGGAACATAACAGGAACTTCCCGCGATCGCGCTAGTCAATTTAATCTAGGTCGTGCCACACTGAACCAGTGCGATAATGTATGGATCGTACCGAACCAATTGTGACGGTACTTTACAACTCCTAATACTACGTGTGAGTTTGAATGAACGTTTTACTCCTCTATCCTCGGTTTCCCAAAAGCTTTTGGTCGTTTGAAAAAACGCTGGCACTGCTCAACCGAAAAGCAATGTTGCCTCCGCTTGGGCTAATAACGGTTGCAGCAATTTTGCCCCAAGAGTGGAATTTTAAGCTAGTTGATTTAAACATTCGGGAAGCGACTGAGGCGGAGTGGAACTGGTCGGAACTCGTGATTATGTCGGCGATGATCGTGCAAAAAGACGATCTGCTTGCCCAAATTCGAGAATGTAATCGGCGCGGCAAGCCCGTCGCGGTGGGCGGTCCCTATCCTACCGCGTTGCCAGATGAAGCAAAAGGGGCTGGCGCAGACTACATGATTTTGGACGAAGGGGAAATTACCCTGCCGATGTTTGTGGATGCGATCGCCCGGGGCGATCGCACGGGTATTTTTCGGTCAGGTGGCGAAAAGCCTGACGTAACAGGCACTCCCGTTCCTCGCTTCGATTTGTTGCAAATGGAGTCCTACGCCGAAATGTCGGTGCAGTTTTCGCGGGGCTGCCCTTTTCAATGCGAATTCTGCGACATTATCGTGCTGTATGGTCGTAAACCCCGCACCAAAGCCCCTGAACAGATTCTTGCCGAACTTCAATATCTCTACGACTTGGGGTGGCGACGCAGCATCTTCATGGTGGATGACAACTTTATTGGCAACAAGCGCAACGTCAAACTGTTTTTGAAGCAGATGCAGCCTTGGATGGCAGAACATGCGTTCCCCTTCTCCTTTGCGACTGAAGCGTCTGTCGATTTGGCGCAAGACCAAGAATTGATGGATATGATGGTCGCCTGCAACTTTGGCTCGGTGTTTCTAGGCATTGAAACCCCAGATGAAGACAGTCTCGCCATGACCCAAAAGTTTCAAAATACGCGCGATCCGCTCAGTGATGCGGTCAAAAACATTGCCCGGTCTGGATTACGGGTAATGGCAGGATTTATCATTGGGTTTGATGGCGAAAAAGCAGGTGCTGGCAATCGAATCGTCAAATTTGTGGAAGAAACAACGATTCCAACAGCGCTCTTTAGTATGCTGCAAGCGCTGCCCGATACCGCTCTTTGGCATCGTTTAATCAAAGAAGGGCGACTTCGGGGCGAGTCTACTTCTGGCAACCAAACCGCATTGATGAATTTTGTGCCCACTCGCCCGTTAGAAGACATTGCCCATGAGTTTGTAGAAGCATTCTGGGAACTGTATGAACCCAAGAAATTTTTATCGCGCACCTATCGCCATTTCATGCTGCTAAGTGAAGCCAACTACCCGAAAAAGGGCAAAGTGGCTCAGAAAAAAATTGATCGGGTAGCCCTGAAAGCGATCGCTATCATTTTTTGGCGGCAAGGGTTTGTGCGGGATACCCGCTGGATGTTCTGGCGCTATCTTTGGGGCATGTATCGCCATAACCGAGGCGGACTGAGCAGCTATCTATCCACTTGTGCCCAGATTGAACACTTTGTTGAATATCGGGAAATTGTTCGTCGTGAGATTGAAGCACAAGTCGTCGAGTTTCTCAAGGAAGATTCAACCACCAAAGTGGAAGAAAAAGTCGCCCATCCAGTCGCTTAATCAGTCGTTTACCCAATGGGTTTCTCGATATTTTCCTGATGACGCACTGAAATGCTGTATCCGTTAGTGGACTTCTAGCAATTTGCTGGAGTTTTCTATGTTGTCTAGTGCGGATACAGCCTATGCGTTTTGCAAAGATTATGACCGCGACGACCCTGACCTCGCTTTCAGGGGTGTTTCTCTACAATGCCTTTCAAGGATTACAAACTGAATCAGGCAATCGCCCAGCTGATGATGAGCAAGACGCGATTCAACCGGAGCAGGAGCAAGCGGCTACGTCACCCCGCAAAAGTGCCATTTCAAAACCTGAAAAGCTAACGCCTCGTAATACTCCAAAAAAAACAACCGTGATGGTTGCTCAACCAGAGCGATCGCCCTTGCCATTCGCTTCTGCTGACACGCGCCAACAACTGAACCAAAATGCCGCGCCCCCTGAAACTATTTCGTCCCGCGATCTCATTAGACGCTTGCAGCAGAACGAGCCATCCGCCGCTGTGCCATTGTCCCGCAGTGATATTACCGGTCACTGGGCAGAGTCCTATATCGAAGCTTTGGTATCTCGTAGTGTGGTGCAAGGGTTTCCTGATGGCAGTTTTCGCCCTGACCAAGCCGTCACTGAAACAGAGTTTTTGACCATGACTCAACTTGCTTTTCAAGGCAACCCGCCATCGGCTATGACCTATGCCAGCTTAGGAACAGCATTAAATCGCGTCCCTTCTCGTGCAGAAGCCGCCGCTTTTATTTATCGAGGGTTATTGCAAACGGAACCGACTCCTATCGTCACGAGCATTCAAGTCAGTGGCGAAGTGGTGCGCCCTGGTGCTTATTCCTTAGCGGCGCTGAATGATGTGCGAATTGCGCGTGAAAATAGCCGTCCCACAGTCTATAACGCAATTCGTCAAGCGGGTGGCAGTCTCACAACCGCAGATCTCCAGCAGATCGAAATCCATCGAATGGGCGACAATGGCAAGCCAAAAGTGATTCGAGTGAATCTGGCAAATGATCAAACGGGCGATCGCAGCCAGGATATGCTAGTGCAGCAGAATGATCGCCTCGTGATTCGGGCAGTTGCACCCACGGCTCAGCAACCCATTGAGTCCACTAAGCTGACACAACCCATTGAGCCAGAAATACAGCAAGAGATCGAGCTAACAGGGATATCAGACCCATCAACGGATAAATAATCTTGCCTGAATTTAAGGGGCATTTATATAGACATACCCCATACAATTTTTACCCATTCAGCAGGAGTTTTCGGGCTTTCTCTTGGCGGGTATCGGCTTCTGTCATGACATCTGCCATTTTTTCCAGCATTTCACCGGGATAGTTTTCTAGCACTTTAGTAGAGAGAGAAATTCTGCCCTTGGCTTCATCTAGGTCAGCGATCATGGCTTTGATGATTTGTCCCACTTGAAAGAGGTTTGGCAAGGATTCCACGTAGTTTTTGCTGATTTGGTTGATGTGCAGCAAGCCACTGGTGCCGCCTAAATCTACAAAGACACCAAACGGTTTGATCCCGCTGATTTTGCCTTCTATGAGTTGCCCAATTTCAAACTGGCTCACGGCAGCAGAGCGAGTCGCTAACCGATTGGAGAGAACCAGTTTTCCTTTTTCCTGATTGATTTCTAAAATGTTGGCGGTAAGGGTGGTGCCCACGAGGGATTCTAGGTTGTCGCGCTCTAGCAGGTGCGATCGCGGAATAAAGCCCCGCAAGCCTTGCACATCTACCGTTACGCCGCCCTTATTAATCCCCGTCACTTTAACAGACATACTTTGAGTACTCTCTTGCAGTTCTGCCATGTGTTCCCACATTTGGCGAATTTCTAGCTGCTTGAGTGAAAGGGTAACCTGTCCATCAGCATCCTGTTCGCGGATAATCAAAAAATCACGCGAGTCTCCAATGGGCAAAATCATTTCAGGGTCGCGAATCTCTCGCAAACTCGCTTCATCGACCGGGAGAAAGGCAAGAGATTTTGCACCAATGTCGATGTAAATGCCGTCGGTTTCATAGCTAATCGCTTTACCAGATACGGTTTGCCCGTTCTGAAACCCATAATCATAGTTCTCCAAGGCTTTGGCAAAGTCATCCATTGAGAAAGATTCCGCCGCTGAACCGGAGGCAGGTGATTTTGATTCCATAAATCTGACAAGTTAGTGAGCTTTCCTACTATAAAGCCTGTCGGGAAATGTGGGGTGTGACAAGTTGTAGTTATGACGCGATCGCCAACTCACCTCTATCTTTTGGATGAGCAAGAATCCCTTGATGGGTAGAGACAATGTAATAAGAAATACCAGTATTGTAAGGTTATTGAGTTCCAATGATTTACTATGACTAACTTTAACAAACCAGGTTCTGGCGATCGCTTGTCCTCCTCAGTGCCCCCTCAATCCGTATCTTCTCAAAGTATTGATACCCAAAATATTGAGGCTCAGAGTCGTTTGACGGAACAGCGCAACTATGAAGCTGCCCAACGCGATCGCGAAGATAGTAATGCATTTGGCGGATTGTTGCTCGGCATGTTGCTAACTGCTCTAGTGGGTTTAGGCGTTGCTGCCTATTATTTTTTGAACAATCAACGACCGAATACAACCAACATTATTACTCCTGCTAATCCTGTGACCAGTCCTTCACCGCAGGTAAAAGAGCGCATTATTGAGCGCGATCGCATTGTTCCTGTGCCTCAGCAATCTGCGGCTCCGGCTCCAAACGTGAACGTGACGATTCCAAACCCCGTAGCTCCACAAGCGCCCGCCGCACAGCCTGCACCAGAGCAACGGGTTCAAGAAACTACTCCTGATCCCGTGACTCCTGATCCTGTGGCTCCCGCTCCCGTAGCTCCCGCTCCATCTGGACAATAAATCAACCAAAAGAAAAGCGGGCATTGCTGAATCTGGGGATGAAATTTGTAGGGGCAATCCCTTGTGGTTGCCCTCCATCACCGTAAGGGTAAGCACAAGACCTACTCCTACAATCAGAATTCATACTTGCATTCAGCAACGCCGAAAAGCGATCCATGAATTAGGGCGATCGCAGCAAAAAACAAGGTGTATTAACGGGAGCGCGGAAATGGCGTGATATTATCGTGTGCAAAACTCGCAGGCTTTATAGAAGTACTCTATCTTGCACACCTTTCTCCAACCTTCCCATATTCGTACCCTACTCAAACTCTCTCAGGCGATCGATCGCGTTACTAACGTTCTCGGTCGCTTTAGCGCATGGACGGTAATTCTGACAATTGCAGTTGGGTTCTACAATGTTGTCGCTCGCTACATCGGACGGTTCATTGGACTGAAGTTGTCGTCTAACGCATTGATCGAACTGCAATGGTATTTGTTTTCACTAACATTTCTTCTAGGTTTTGCCTACATCCTTAAACAGGGCGCGAATGTTCGAGTTGATTTTCTCTACGCCCGCTGGAGTGAAAAACGACGCGCCTTGGTTGATTTTCTGGGCACCGTCTTTTTTCTAATTCCCTTTTGTCTACTCGGAATTTGGGTCAGCGCCAATCCCGTTTTGCAGTCTTGGGGGCTGTTGCCCGATGGGAGTTTGGGCAGTTGGGAGTTATCCCCAGATGCAGATGGGTTGCCACGAGCGCCGATCAAAACCATGATTATTGTGGCTTTTTTCCTGTTACTGGCTCAGGCAATTTCGCAAGCGATTAAATATCTGGCGATTTTGAAGGGATACACGCAGGATGCACAAATTATTCTGGAAGATGCGGAACACTTGCCCCTTGAGTAGGTCGCCATGGCTCTAGCTGACTACGACTTTAACTGGCTACGATCCTCTAAATCACCGGACACGCGAAACATGACGTTTGAGCAGAAAAACTATGGGCTTTGAGTGGTTAGCGATCGCGATGTTTGTCGGCTTCTCTTTCATTCTCATGGCGGGCTATCCGGTTGCGTTTTCGTTTGCAGGGACAGCGATCATCTTTGGCGCGATCGGCTGGTTTGTCGGCGCATTTGATCCGAGTCGGCTGCTGCTCTTGTCAAACAACTGGTTTGGCACCATGTCCAACTTCACGCTGTTAGCCATTCCCTTTTTTGTATTTTTGGGCGCAGTCTTAGAAAAATCAGGGCTGGCAGAAGACCTACTGGAGACGATCGGAATTGTGCTAGGACCATTGCGGGGCGGGGTAGCCCTAGCGGTGATTTTTGTCGGCACATTGTTAGCCGCAACCACAGGCGTTGTCGCGGCGACCGTCATCGTCATGGGGATGCTGGCGATGCCGGTGATGCTGCGCTACGGCTACGACAAACAACTGGCGGCGGGCGTGATCATTGCATCAGGCACCTTGGCGCAACTACTGCCTCCTAGCCTCGTGCTGCTCGTCTTAAGCGATCAGTTGGGCGTGTCGGTGGGGGATCTATTTTTGGGGGCGTTGATTCCGGGTTTGATGCTATCGGGATCTTATGCGGTGTATGTGTTGGGACTGGCGTTTCTCAAGCCCAATGTCGCGCCAGCACTGCCGCTGGAAGCTCGACAAATCACTGGGTGGGCGCTGGTGCGACGGGTGATCAAAGCCGTCATTCCCCCCTTGCTGCTGATTTTTGCCGTGCTGGGCAGCATCTTCTTTGGCATCGCCACCCCAACGGAAGCAGGCGCAGTGGGCGCAGTGGGAGCCTGCGGGTTGGCAGCGCTGAATGGAAAACTCAATTGGGCACTGATCAAATCGGCGGCTCACTCCACGGCGGTGGTTTCGTCTGTGGTGCTGATGATTTTGTTTTGTTCCGCATTTTTTAGCATTGTTTTTGATGGCTTGGGCGGCAAAACTCTGATTACAAACCTCTTGGTCAATTTGCCGGGTGGCAAGATTGCGTTTCTGATTGTGAGTAATCTTGTAATTTTTATTCTAGGCGTGTTCTTAGAGTTTATTGAAATTTGCTTTATTGCGATGCCCCTGTTAGTCCCCGCTGCACAGCAGTTAGGACTGGATATGGTGTGGTTTGGAGTGGTGATGGCAATTAATTTGCAAACCGCCTTTATCTCGCCTCCCGTCGGGTTTTCTCTGTTCTATTTGCAAAGCGTCGCCCCGAAGGAAGTTAGCACGGTTGATATTCATAAAAGTGCGCTGCCTTTCATGGTGTTGCAAGTGGTGGTGTTGCTCTTGGTGATCAGCTTTCCCCAAACGGTGCGCTGGCTAGTTGATCTGTCTGCACAGCCAAGTTTATAGCTTGAGTTTATAGCTTGAGGTTGGCATAACTGTGACGGGCAAAGCTGCTCTCGTTGATGTTATTCCAGGCATAGACGCGATCGCGGAACGGCTTCCATTCAGCAAAAATACTCTTAAAGTCTGCATCTTTGGCAGAAAACTCGTCATACAACTCAAACGACGCTTTTTCGGCTGCCGCCAGAATCTCATTGCTGTAGGGACGCAAAGTCACACCACTTTGGAGCAACCGTTGGAGCGCTTCATTATTTCGGGCATCATAGCGAGCCAGCATCGTCATATTTGCCTCAAATGCTGCTGCTTGAATCGCTGCCTGATATTCGGGAGGCAGTTTCTTCCATTCATTCAAATTAATTTGCACCTCTAAGGTTGGACCCGGTTCCCACCAGCCAGGATAATAATAAAATTTGGCGACTTTGTGCAGCCCTAACTTTTCGTCGTCGTAGGGACCGACCCACTCCGCCGCATCGATCGCCCCCGTTTGCAATGCCTGAAAAATTTCTCCGCCGGGTAAAGTCTGCACCGTTACACCCAATTTGCCCATGACTTGCCCCCCCAGTCCAGGAATTCGCATCTTTAACCCTTGCAGATCGCTCACTTTCGAGATTTCCTTGCGAAACCACCCACCCATCTGCCCTCCCGTATTGCCTGCGGGAAACTGAATCACCCCAAACTTACGCGCATACAGGGCTTGCAGCGTTTTCAATCCCCCTGCTTCATACAGCCAAGCGTTTTGCTGCTGGGCATTCAAGCCAAAGGGCAGAGTGGTGCCAAATGCGGCAGCGGGACTTTTACCGACATAATAATAGCCAGCCGTATGACCACAGGGGACGGCACCTTGAGACACGACATTTAGCACTTCTAAGGGTGGAGCTAGCTCACCCGCCGCACGCGGAGTAATCTTAAACTTGCCTCCGGTAATCGCTGCCACGCGATCGCAAAAGGTAGTGGCACCGCCAAAAATGGTATCCAAGGCGATGGGCCAACTCGTCGCCATCTGCCAGTTAATTGTCGGCAGAGAGGCACTTGCGCCTGATGTTCCCGTTGTGGCTCGACACGCCGCCAACGTTGAACCTGTAGCGGCACTGGCGATCGCGGCTTGGACAAATTGTTTACGTTTCACGCTTTTTCTACAGTAAAAAATCCTTCAATTGTACCCGATCGCGATTTACAGTTCTGAACTGCCGACTAATTCACTCGGTTCACCCGGATAAAAGCGATCGCTCAAAATCTCGTTCAAGGAATACGGGCAAACGTGAGGAAAAGTCTGTTCTGGTAGATCAGTGTCTCCCATTGCCAAGTCTTTCGCATTTTCGTAAGCTTCTTGCAGGGCATTATCCAGATACGATTGGAGGCTGGGGTTGTCTTTCAATAACCGTACTGTGTCACGACGCTGCACACGAACTGTTGCCAACCAACTACGGCTACGATATTGAGGTTGATATTCCCATTTCAGCAGATGCCCAACCAACACACCTAGGCGATTGCGGAGTTCCTGGCGTTGCTGCTTACCCAAAGATTCAAGCTCCTCAATCAAGTTTGGTAAATCAAGCTGACTCCACTGTTGGTTGCGGAGCAGTGTTGCTTGTTCCTGTATCCATGCGTAAAAATCAGTTTCGTAAAGATTGAGTGCAGATACTGGAGTCTTTGCTGTTTTTGGGTTTGCTTCAGGTGTAGGCATTGGATTGATCCAAGCATGGTGTTTTATTGTAAAACTATTCCTTGTATGGCAGCGGATGAATAGGTTAGGACACAAAGATCCTTGGGAAGCAAGGAGTAACGGATGGTTGTTGTTTTGACTTTTCCTCGTACTGCTATAACGTTTTTAGGTGATGGCTTAGAGCTAGCTATCACAAGACGAGAAATAAAGAGGTTTTGACCATGACCCACAATAATGAGAATGGCAACCGACTCGATCGCATTGAGGCAATTATGCTCGACCTAGCAGCAGGAAGCGTTCGACATGACAACGCCATCAATAGACACGATGAAGAATTCAGCCGAATTAACACAACTCTTGAGCGAATGGCAGCAGGACAGGAGTTAAATCGCCAAGACATTAACACTCTCACTGCTAGCATTCAAGACTTACGAAACCTTGTAGCAGACTACATTCAAGAACGCTCATAGACCTCGTTAGCTAACTCAACCGTACAAACCCGGCTTATTGGGCGTTGCTGAATGCAAGTATGATTTCTGATTGTAGGGGTAGGTCTTGTGCCTACCCTGCCGAAGATAGAGGGCAACCACAAGGGATTGCCCCTACAAATTTCATCCCCCAATTCAGCAATGCCGCTTATTGTGGTGGTTTTTTAGTGGGAAATTTTCAGAAATAGTTAAGCTTCTGGAGATTTGTTTTCTTGTTTGTTTTCTTGTAATACGGGAATCTCGATCCGAAACTCTGCACCTTTACCGGGTTCCGAGATGCACTTGAGCATTCCGCGATGTTTTTCGACCACGATTTGATAGCTGATTGATAAGCCTAATCCGGTTCCCTTGCCGATTGGCTTTGTGGTAAAAAATGGGTCAAATAATCGAGATTGGTTTGCCGCAGGAATGCCAGAACCATTATCGCGAATGCTAATGAGAACGGCTATAGGCACGGAGTTTTCTTTGAGAATGGGTTCTGTGTGAATGGTGATGATAGATGGGTTAGCCGCAATGTCTTCCCGCGATCGCCGTTGGTTGTATTGCTCTAGCGCATCGATCGCGTTGCTCAAAATATTCATAAATACTTGATTCAACTGCCCGACGTAGCATTCAATCAAAGGAAGTTTTCCGTAGTCTTTAACCACTTCAATTGGAGTCTGCCCAGCGGTGCCTTTCAAGCGATTTTGCAAAATCAGCAAGGTGCTATCAATGCCCTCATGCACGTTTACCCGCTTCATTTCGGCTTCGTCTAACCGAGAGAAATTTCGCAGCGATAAGACAATCTCTCGAATGCGATCGGCTCCAATGCTCATCGACTCCAGCATTTTTGGCAAATCTTCCATCAAAAAGTCTACATCAATGGCTTGTTGATAGGTTGCGATCGCCGCTTCAGGATTTGGATAGGTCGCTTCATACAGCTTGACTAAACTCATCAAGTCTTGGGCATACTCGGTCGCGTGAGGCAAATTGCCATAGATAAAATTAATTGGGTTGTTAATTTCGTGGGCAACACCCGCCACTAACTGCCCCAAACTAGACATCTTCTCCGTTTGAATCAGTTGCGCCTGGGTTTGTTGCAGAGCTTGAAGTGCCTGTGCCGATTTTGCGGTTTCTTTCCGCAACCGCCGCTCATTCACGGTCACTTGACCCAGCAAGGCATAAAAAGAGATCGTCAGCCGTCCTAATTCATCCTCTCGGCTCATCAGTTCTTCACTTTTTGCATTCATTTCTGCCAAACGATTACACTCATCCATAATCGGCTGCAATCGCTGATTCAACCGCCGTACAAACAAAAAAACCACGACTCCTTGAACCAAGGATGCGCCAATCACGGCTCCCAAAATTCCGGCTGCCAAAAAGCGCCAGACAGGACCTAGCACAACCGATTCCGGCACTTGTGCCATCAAAATCCAGTTGTTGTTAGGAATTTGCTGATACGCCCAGAATGCTGATTTACCCTCGGCATCCGTCCATCGCAGTACGCCCGTTTTTTCGCCAGTGGCTAAGTTAGTTTGAATTTTTTCCCACAAACCTTGATAGTTACTAATTTGAGGAAAGGGCGTAAGGTCTAGGGCTTTTTGGGGATTGGGGGGATAGGCAAGCAGGTTGCCTTTGGCGCTAACCAAAACAAAATAGCCTGCATCTCGCATGGCAGGCACGTTGAGTTTTTGACTTAAAAAGCCCACTTCTAAATCTTGGCTTAACACGCCCAGTAATTTTTGATCGTCAGTGTAGAAAGGCAAAGAATAGGCAGTGCTAACCAGTTGCTGAGGTGGATTCAGCGTTGTTTCCATATAGGCTTCTGGCTCTAGCCAAACGGGTTTGCCAGCGGCGATCGGCTCGGTAAAGTAGCGCTTTTGGTAGTCACCCGGATCGCTTTCCCCGCCCTTAGAGGTGATTTGACCGCTTTTATCGCGCACTGCGTAGGGATAGGCAAACTGGCGATCGGGTAGAATCAAGCGGCTTGTGGGAGGTTGCCCAAATCCTAGCCCGGTGCCAACTGGAGAAGTTTTGAGCGATCGCCGCATTAAGTCTACATAAATCTGCTCCCGTCGTTCACCCGCCACGTAGAGGTTTTGTAATGCATCGGCAACGGTTTTAGTGGAATATTCAACGGTATTGAGCGAGCCTTCTAAGCTTTCGGCTTTCACTTGAAGATTAGAAAGCAACTCATTTTCAGATTGCCGGGTGAGTTCCCGGTATGACCAATAAGTAGTGCCTAGCAAGCCGATTAAGGAGCCACCTACCACGGAAAGGAAGAGACGGGAGCCAACTGATCGCAGCAGGGAAAAACCTGAACTGCTGCGCGGTGAGGCAGACTCGGTTGGGTTTGGGGGTGCAGTAGTCTGCATGGGGAAACTCCTGAGTTGACCATAGCGGCGATCGCGCCACCTATGACTAAGCTGGACAAGTATGCCCAGCTTAAAAGGATTTCTTACAAAGTACTCTGTTTTAGCTAGATAGGCACAAATTTGCTGGAGGTAGGGGTGAGCAGAAAGTTTTGAATTTTGAGTTTTGAGTTTGCCACTCGCCATTCGCCATTTGTCTAACTTGCGGCTTTTAAGGAGTTCGGGGTTTGATAGTAGCAAGTGAGGATGGAGTCGATCGCGGCTTTGCCACTGGCGATCGCGTTGACTTTGGCATAATGAACGGGATCAATCAGGTGCTTGAGCGGTTGCTCTACGCGGTTGAAGTATTGCATTGCTTCTGAAGCTTGGCGATCCCATTCAGGATAGTAGTGCAGCATGTCATCGGGCATGACTTTAGTGCGGGTGGTGTTTGGCTCTGGCAAGCAGTAGAAGGGTTGATCGAGATTGAAGTAGCCATAGTCGTCGGTGATTTCGTCGCCGGGAAAAATATCTCTGGCGGCAAGCTCAAATTTATAAGGGGTAGCGATTAGAGTTGAGTTGAAACTGTGGTTGACGTAACGGGCAATATCCCAACAGAGAATATATTGCCCATGTTCATCGCGAAAGCAATATTTCAGTAGGCGATCGCGCAACAGCAGATCCAGAGACATGACGTAAGCTTCGTCAAATCTCTGATCAAGTTCATCCAAAATCCAGGTAATGGTGCCTTTTGGAATGAATTGAGTTGCAAACACACCATAACCAATGGATTCGTCAATGAATCGAAGTTCTGTATGTGGATGCATCATTGCCGTTAGTAGCCTTCCTCTTCGTATTCAGGGGTTTTTGTTTTTTCGGGAATATTGACACGAGGAGCATCGTAGCCACTCGACTGCTGATCTGCCCAAGCATCTTCTTCTAAATCGTCAAATGGCGCGTCGTACTGGTCATCATAATCATCGTCGTAGTCGCCCTTGCTGTAAGGCTGGGCTTGAGGTTCACGCTCATAGCGATCGCCAGCTGTTTTTTCGCTCCAGTTGTCGCCTTCATCTTCATCTTCATCATCGTAATAAAGCGGTTCTGCCCGACGCTCTTGCTGCCGGAGTTGGCGCGGTTCTGGCTCTCCCCAATTATCCTCATCCCAAGTTTCTTGAACCATAGGCTCTCGCTGCCGCAGTTGGGCATTTACAGGGGTTCGCAAGCCCGTTCCAAGCTGGTTTTCAGATCGCATAGGGGCAATGTAGCCGTCCTCATCGTCTCGCTCCCAAGGTGGACTACCGATGCCTAGCCGCTCTAATACGCCAACTGATAGCTGAATTAAGCGGTCTTCTGAGCCTTCAAACACAATCAGGCGATCGGGACCGCTGCTCACAATTTCTTCAATCGGCAGTTCATAGGTGCTAACGACTTGATCGGGAATCAGCGGAACGCCGATAGACGCGATGATTAAGGACGTGACTTTGCCATCGTCCACATCAAATTTGAAACCACGTACTTTTCCCAACAGTTCACCTGTTTCAGTGATCACTTCACAGTTAATCAAGCTGCTGTAAATTTCTGTGTCGATTTCTTCAATTACATCTTCGTCGTCTACCAAAATGACATCGCCAATTTGCCGAATGCTGGTTAGCAGCATAGGTTGGGGAGTGCCATAAAGCAGATTGGGTCGAAGACTCAGCGCCACAACTTCGCGCTGATCGATATCGACCCATAGTTGGCTGACTACGCCAAGTTTTTTGCCACTGTCACGGGTGACCACTAACGTACCTAGAATGTCAGAGCGTTGGCGAATTGCTTCAGATGCCATTTATTTTTTCTCGAATCCTAATCCGCGAATCATGTTAGATGTTACATCAAATCACAGAGAGGCTCTTTGTGGAACTAGGTCAATTCCTAAAACTTGGGTGAATGCACCACGAGCCTGGGTCACACCAATCTGGCGCTGGGCAGATTCAATCATGGGACGACGAAGGCTCACGACAATAAACTGCGCCTGCTGCGATTGCTGTTTGATCATTCTAGCTAATCGCTCCACATTTGCCCCATCAAGAAACATATCGACCTCATCGAAGGCATAAAACGGGGAGGGACGATAGCGCTGGAGGGCAAAGATAAAGCTAAGGGCAGTGAGAGATTTTTCGCCGCCGGACATGGAGGCGAGACGCTGAATGGGCTTGCCTTTGGGATGGGCAACTAAATTTAAGCCGCCGTTAAATGGATCGGTAGAGTCATCCAGTTGCAGGTGCCCGTCGCCATCGGAGAGGATGGCAAAAATGGATTGAAAATTTTCGTTGACGGCATCAAAGGCTTCTTTGAAAGCACGTTGTCGAAGGGTTGTAAAGTTTTCGATACGAAGGAGCAGTTCAGTGCGTTCTTCTTCTAAGGTTCGGAGTTTGTCAGTGAGTTCATCCAGTCGGGCTTGGGTACGATCATATTCTTCCAGTGCCAACATGTTGACAGGTTCCATAGACTGAAGGCGCTTTTGCAGCGATCGCAGTTCTTGCTGGAGTTGCTCTAAGCCAATATCTTCTGGCACGTCGGGCAGGGGATCGAGCAGATTGGCGTGTTGAGTTTGTATCTGTTCTTGCAGAGCGATCAGTTGTTCCCGGCGGGTTTGTTGAGTTTCTTGAACTTTTTGCCGATCCCATTCTCGCTGTTGGTGCTGCAATTGGCGATCGCGCAGGTGCCGTTCGGTGCTATCTCGCTGCCCTTTCTCGGCTCCCAGTCGTTTTTCTAGGTCAACCTGGGTCGATCTCGCTTCGGTAATTTGGTCGTTGATGGTGGACTGCTGGGCAGTGAGTGCGGATTGCTGCTGGAGTTGAGCAGTTTGCTGAGTGCGGTAGTCTTGGAGTCGCTCCTGAGACTGTCCGATTTTTTCTTGCAAGCGCTGGCATTGATTATCCAAATCGCGCAGGCGTTGTTCGACGGTTCGCACTGCCAGTTCTTTTTGGCTGAGGTCGGCTTCTTGCGATCGCAGGGCTGCTTGAATTTGCTGCCATTCGCTGTGGGTGTGGGATTGCTCTAACTCGGTCAGGGTCTGCCGCAATTGGTTCAACTGGGTGGATTGAGTCGGGATCGCCAATTCTAAAGCGTGTAGGCGAGTTTGGGCGGTGGTGAATTCTTGAGTGTGCTGGGTTTGCTGCGAGTTGAGTTGGGCAACGTTGGCTTCTAAGGTTTGCAGGTCTTTGGTTAACTGGTTCTTCTGAATCTCAGTTTCGCGGTGCTGCTGGCGAAGCCCAGCGAGGGCTTGGGTGCGCTCTCGAACGAGGTCTGTGGCGCGGTGGATGCTGTTGTCGCAGTGGATCAAAATGCGATCGATTTCCTGAAGGCGATCGCGCAGCGCTTTGACTTCATCGGAGTCGCCTGCGTCCATGGTGCCAAAGTGAAGGGATTGACGGGTGTTGCTGCTGCCACCGGTCATCGCTCCAGAGGATTCCAGCAGGTCGCCGGTGATTGTGACAATCCGGTAATCACCCAAGTGACGACGGGCATCGCTGAGGGTTTCAAACACGACGGTGGAGCCAAAGACGTAGGTAAACACATCTCGGTAGCGATCGTCAAATTCGATCAGGTCGAGGGCATAACCAATGCAGCCCGCCAGGGATCGCAGGGTGCCCCGGTTGGGCGATCGCCCCGATTGAATTTTGTTCAGCGGCAGGAAGGTGGCGCGTCCAGCTTTGCGCTGTTTTAGCAGTTCAATGGCGGCGGCGGCAACGCCATCATCGTCTACCACCAAATTTCCCAGTCGGGCACCGGCAGCAGTTTCCAGCGCCAGTCGATAGCGGGGTTCCACCCGCCCTAATTGGGCAACCAAGCCACAAACACCGGGCAGGTTCATTTGCAAAATCAACTGGGTAGCGTGAGTGCCTTGGGCTTCTTGTAGAGCTTGAGTTTGGGCTTCTAGCTTATCGAGGCGGCGCTGTTTTTCCCGCTGTTCGTTGAGTAGGCGATCGCGGGTTTCCTGCTGAATTTGCAGTTCTTGCTCAGCATTTGTCAATGTTTGCGCTAAGGATTGCACCTGTTGTTGAGATGCAGTGAGTTGGATTTCCACCGTTGCCTGCTGAGTTTTTTGTTCTACAAGTTGCTGTTCTAAGGTTTGCTGGGTTTGGGTTTGCTCTTGGATTTGGCGCTCTAACAAGTGAATCCGCTCTTGCAGTTGGGCTTGCTCTGTCCGCTGCGGCTCCAGGATCGCCAAAATTGCATCAATCTGGTGACGCAAATCGGTTTGCTCTTGTACCCACGCTTCGGCACTGGCGGCACTGGCACTGGCGGCTTCACGGCTATGGTCTAGCTGCTGGAGTACGCGATCGTGCTCTGCCTTCAATGCCACAAAATCCCGCGTCTCTAATCTGCTTTTCTCTTGGGTCAGAGCATCCAACTGTTGCTGTTGCTCCTGTAGTTCTTGCTGAATCCGGTTCAGATTCAGGGTCAATTCACGGCTAGCCGTTTGCAAGTCTTGCTCTTGCCGCTGCAACTGACGCAATTCGGCTTCGCGGGTTGCTAGGGTTGCCTGCAATGCCAATAGCTCTTCTTCACCCAAGGCTTTGACCCGGGCGTTCAGTTGATCGAGCGCAGTGGTAGATTGCTGGACTTCCGTGGCAAGGGTCGCGAGTTGTTCAGCTAAGTCGGCGATCGCCCGTTCATCGCCAACAAGCTGCTGTTGTAACTGCTGTACTGCGCGGGTTGATTGGCGATATTGAATCACCGCTTCCCATTGCTCTTTGCGCTGCAATTCTTGCCTGAGCTTTTGATATTTTTCGGCTTTGATCCGGTCTTGGGCAAGGCGATCGCGCTGATCAATCAGTTCTCGCTCAACGATGTGATATTTGTCTTCCCGATCTTTGACGGCATTCAGCTTTTCTCTCGCCTGGACAATTTTGCGATCGAATGCCGCCACGCCCGCCAATTCGTCAATAATTTCCCGGCGCTCCCGCGAGTTCATCGAAATAATCCGCGTCACATCCCCTTGCAGTACCACGTTGTAGCCTTCGGGATACACGCGCAGCCGATTCAGGGAGTCATGCAGTTCGGTAAGCGTGCAGGGTTCGCCATTCATGTAATAGTTCGAGGTGTAGGTGCCCTGCTGAGTCACCCTTAGTTTGCGGGTAACGCTCCATTCTCGTACTGCGGTTGGATGCCCATTTCCATTGCCATGTGCGCCATTTCCAGCCTGTTCGTTCAATTCTGTCCCACTCAACAAATCAGACGCAATCACCATTGAACCGTCTGCATTCACCGACTGTTCAATTTGGTTGTCCATCGACAGCGGCTCATCGGTTAAATCAAAGGTGACAGTGACGCTGGCTTCTACAGTGGAGCGGTTGCGTGTACTTTGAGTCTGGTTTACTAAGTCAGGCAGTCGTTCTGCCCGCATTCCCTTAGAACCCGCTAAACCCAGACAAAACAACAAGCCGTCAATTAAATTAGACTTGCCTGAGCCGTTGGGACCGGAAACCACGGTGAACCCTGGCAGCAAGGGAATGGTTACCTTGCCGCCAAACGATTTGAAGTTAGAAAGTTCCAGGCGCTTAATATACACAGCCTGTCAGGTTTAGGGTGAAAGGAAGGGCAAGAAGTCGTGTTAAGTGTAATGGCTAAACGCGAAACTAAACAAAAATCTCGAAGATCCCTTTCCTTATAGCATGAACTAGAACAAGCGTCCTAAAAACTACATTGCGCCGGATTTTTTGTTGAAGATGACTAAGATAGTTTTGACAATTAGCTCTAGATCGTATTTCAAGCTCCAGTTTTCCTGATATTTCAGGTCAAGCTGCACAATGTCTTCAAAGTTTTTCACCGACGATCGCCCGTTTACTTGCCATTCACCCGTCATACCGGGTTTGATATCCAACCGCTGCCATTGGGGAATCTCGTATTTTTCCACTTCATCGGGCGTGGGGGGACGGGTGCCCACTAAGCTCATTTCACCCTTCAGCACGTTCCAAAATTGGGGAAGTTCATCCAGGCTGGTTTTTCGTAAAATTCGACCGACGCGAGTAATCCGGGGATCATTCTTTGCCTTAAAAATCGCGCCTTCGGCATCATTTTGAACGAGGTGCTTTTTGGCTTCGGCATCAGTCACCATTGACCGAAACTTCCACATTTTGAAGCGCTTCCCCATTTGAGAGCAGCGGACTTGACCAAAAAAGAGGGGACCAGGGCTATCCAGTTTAATGGCGATCGCGATCGGAATAATTAGCACACCCGTAATCGCTAGTCCAATCATGGAACCCACAATATCAATTACCCGCTTGGGCACCGACTTAACAGACGGATGAGTAATAAACGGCTGTTCGTCCGCTTTGACCCTATTTCTGAGACGCTGCGGCATTAACCTGCCTGGAGTGCCCTCAGCCGATTCCTGCATTGAGTTTGAAGCTAGAGCAGTGGGCTGAGAATTTGCCAGGGAAGCAGCAGAGAATACCGACGGCACCCCTTGTTCGATTACAAAAAATTTATCTAAGTCCGCTAAAGCCAGCGCTGACATCACTTGCGGCGGCACATTTTGTAACACAAGATTAAATCCTGTTTTTTGCGCCATTTTACGGCTGGCAACTAGAGCACCAATGCCGCTGCTATCCATAAACTTTGTTTCACTAAAGTCAAGCGCAATCCGCATTAAGTCAGGATTATTTTGACAAACGTCTTGAAAGCTCTGCTTGAACTCCACTGCTTTTTTGACTGTAAAAACGGGTGGAATCTGAATGGAGCAGGCATGATCCAATATTGTTACTTGACTAGGGTTTCCGTTAGATTCAACCACAACGCTAGCTCAACTTATGTAAGTGGACTGTAAAGCAATTGGTAGATAAGGCAGCATATCGAACTGAAATATACTGTAATGTTGCACCCTGCATCTTAATCACGAGGTTACTCAATGAGGATATGGAACTTGAGATGGTTCGTAAGCTTTTGAACTCGCTTCACCCGCTTTCATCTGTCAATAATCCTCACAGTAAAAATCCTCACAGTAAAATCCAATCATTGGTGCGATCGCTTCCACTCCTCCGCCACCAAATCCAGTCCATAAAATCGCTGCCAAAACCGATCAACCGTTTTAGTAGACAGCACCTTCGTCAGGAAAAATAGTAAAAACCGACCTCCTGTGGCAGCCACATAGCGCGGCTGAGGACGACGGGTGTTGAGAGCTTTGATAATCACCCCTGCGACTCGCTCCGAAGTCCAAGCATTGGCGCTTGTTTGCTTCTCTAGCGCCTCCATTTTTTGAAAAGCTGCATAATAGGGCGTAGTTTCTGGATTGGGAAACATCTTAGTGATCTCTTGTCGCACCACTTCAAAAAAGTTTGTGCTAACGGGACCTGGTTCAATTACGCTCACCTGAATGTTAAAGGGTTGCAGTTCCATCCGTAGGGTATCGCTGAGAGCTTCCAGGGCAAATTTGGAAGCACTATACAGCCCTCCAAAAGGAAAGGCAGTTCTGCCACCAATGGAACTGATGTTGATGATTTTGCCACCCCCGCGATCGCGCATTGCCGGAATCAGCGACTGGATCAGCGTTAATGGACCCAATACATTCACCTCAAACTGGCGACGGGCGGCTTCAGGCGGAACCAGTTCCAAAACGCCCATTTGTCCATACCCTGCATTGTTGACCAATGCATCGACCTGACCAAAGCGCTCTAATGCAACTTTTGCCAGCGTTTGCACCTGATCAAGCTGCGTCAGATCAGTAGCAACGGTTAGGGTTTCCGCACCAGATTTATGGCACAGAGTTGCCACCGCATCAAGTTTTTCGAGGTTACGAGCCGCTAAAACTAATCGAATACCTGGATATTGCTGGGCTAAAACCTGCGCTAAGGCAGCGCCGATTCCGGTAGAAGCGCCTGTAATCAAGACAACTTGTTCGGCAAGGTTGGAAGATGGAGGCATGAATTACGAGGAAACCAATCCATAAGGTAAGGACGCTACTATCTTGGCATTGTGTAGGGTAAATCGCACTAATTGTGCCCATAGGATAAAGAGTTTCAACGTATCTTCATCAATGTCAATTATTTTTAGATGAATTTGCTTTTAAGTGAATCTACGGATTTAAGTCTGTTTGGCTACCCACTCAACCACTTGCTGTCCTAAACACAGGTTATCTAAACGATCAATTTCTCGGATGCCCGTTGGACTGGTCACATTTACCTCAGTCAGATAACCGCCAATAATATCAATCCCCACAAAGATCAAACCATCACGGCGCAGGGTGGGCGCAAGCTGAGTGCAAATGTCTCGTTCGCGATCGCTGATTTCAGTTTGGGCAACTCTGCCGCCCACTGCCATATTGCCGCGAAACTCCTTGCCAGTAGGAATGCGATTCACGGCACCAATGGGTTCACCATTGAGCAAAATAATCCGCTTGTCGCCTAATTTGGCTTCGGATAAGTAGGTCTGCACCATGACAGGCACCTGCCCTTGAAATGTGCTGATTTCAACCAGGGAATTGAAGTTGCGATCGCTAGGATCAAGAAACAAAATCCCTTCCCCCGCCTTGCCACCCAACGGTTTGATAATAGCGGCTCCCTGGCGCTCCAAGAATTCTCGTATCACCAACTTATCCTGACTGACAATGGTTTCAGGAATCGCCTGAGCAAATTGCAGCGCATACATTTTTTCGTTGGCAGCCCGAATGCCTTGGGGCGCATTAATGACTAAAGTTTTTGCGGGATCAACGTAATCCAAAATGTAAGTCGCATAGAGGTAGGGCACCGTCACAGGGGGGTCGGTTCGCATGAAAACGGCATCCATTGTTTCTAAGGGCTGACGCTCTGGCTGACCCACTTCAAACCAAGGATTTACCGCGACCCACAGCCCATTTACTAATGTGACTGGCGTAAGCTGCACCGATTGAAGCAATGCGGAGGCTTTCCCACCACTCACTGCCAGCGAGTTTACCTGAGTAATCCAAACTTCGTGCCCTAATAGTTGGGCAGCTTCCATTAACGCCACACTGGAGTCGTGACCAGGATCTAACCGTGCGATCGGATCAATAATAAAAGCAAATTTCACAGGTCGTTCCTAGCGCTAAAGCAAATTATTGAACACAGATATAGGGTGGTCAAAATAGACTGCTCCCTAACCGACAAGCAGTGGATCAAGTTTGTTGGCAGAGTTTAAGGCGTATAAGTCATCGCAGCCGCCAATGTGTTGATCGTTGATAAAAATCTGAGGGAGCGATCGCTGCCCGTGCGATCGCTCTGACATCACTGCCCGTGCTGCTTCATCGCCATCAATACAATATTCTGTAAACTCAACCCCTTTCTTGGTGAGCAAAGCTTTCGCCCGAATACAAAAAGGGCAGGTACTCCAGGTATACACTTCAACGGTGGCAGACATAGTTCTTTACATTTATGTTTAGCTTATTCTACTCGGTTGCGGGAAGAAGCACGACGGATCATGGTTTACCAACCTATAGAGGACTAACCTAGGGAGGACTGACCGACAAGGGGTCAGGAGCAGGGGTTGCAGGCACCACTGCCATGGTCAAAGAACGTTCTTCTAAATCGCAGCCCTGGACTTGAACCAGAACGCTCACCGGATCATTCATCAGCGTTTTGGGTGCCGTATAAACAGCGCGACTGCTGGCAGAACTGCCTTGAGGATTGATCTTACCGCGATCGGCTTTCCAGGTGAATAGCACAGGTTTTCGGTCTGGATTTTCTAGCCGAACGGTAATGGCTCGTTTTTCTCCGGCAGGAACGACAATAGGCAGCCCTTCAGGAAGCTGAGGTTCATCCTCTGCAAACTCTGGGTTAAGACTTAGCTTGTTGACAGACACACTCAGAATTCTTGCTGTGCAGACGTTGCTTAACGTTTCACCTTGAAACAAAGGTTGAACGATTAAGTCCCAAGTGCCATAGCCAATAATTGCTGCGATCGCGATTGGCGACCCCACTCGACTAATTTGATCAATCCAAGACTGATTTTCTGGCATGATAAGGACGAGTTCTAAACCACGCTGCTTTTGACCATATCAAATTTTGGCAATGGATCATCTGCTAGTCCTTAATCCGGTTTAACCATGCACCCCGATCGCATTGAGCCTCAGCCCGGTCAAGAATCTGTATGGGACTATCCCCGCCCTCCGCGCTTGGAGGAAACCTCAAAACATATCCAGATTATTTTTAATGGAGTCGCGATCGCGGATACGCATCACGCTAAACGAGTGGTAGAAACCAGTCATCCGCCTGTTTATTACATTCCCCCTGCCGACATTAAGCTGGAATATTTGGTGAAAAGCCCCCGCTCCACCTACTGCGAATGGAAAGGACAGGGCGCTTACTATACGGTTGTTGTGGGAGATAAGCAGGCTGAGAATGTCGGCTGGTATTATCCGCAGCCAACGGAAGACTTTGCCGACATTAAAGATCACGTTGCTTTTTATCCAGCCCCCATGGATGCTTGCTATGTGGATAGCGAAAAAGTGCAGCCTCAACCCGGCAGCTTTTATGGCGGCTGGATTACCAGCGATATTGTCGGTCCCTTCAAAGGTGCGGCTGGAAGTTGGGGGTGGTAAGCCATGTCTATCATTGTGTTTGGCAGCCTCAATATGGATCTGGTCGTGCGATCGCCGCGTTTACTTCAGTCGGGTGAAACGCTGATTGGCTCAGATTTTTATATGACACCGGGCGGCAAGGGCGCAAATCAGGCGGTGGCGGCGGCAAAATTGGGAGTTCTCACAGAAATGATCGGTCGGGTAGGAACTGATTTGTTTGGGTTAGAGCTTCTGGCTGAGTTAAAAGCTGTCGGCGTGGGAACGGATGGCGTTTTGGTAGATGCCACTCATTCAGGCGTGGCGATGATTACGGTGGCGGCAACGGGTGAGAACCAAATCATTGGAGTGTTTGGGGCAAACGGCAATGTAGATGAAACAGATGTGGAGCGGCTGAGAACCAAACTGCTGGACACCCAATTACTACTGTTGCAATTAGAAATACCGATCGCGGCAGTCAAACAAGCGGCTCAGATAGCTCATGGGTTAGGTGTGCAGGTGATTCTCGATCCGGCTCCAGTGCCTACTGAAGCGATCGCGCCTTTGTATCCTTTTATTGATATTCTGATGCCCAACGAAATAGAAGCCGGACAGTTGGTTGGGTTTCCGGTTACTTCCCCTGATACCGCCGCGATCGCAGCGGGGGTGCTGCAACAACAGGGAGCCAAAACGGTGATCGTCAAGCTGGGCGCTCAAGGAGTATTTTGTGCTACGCCAGATGAAACGTTTTTTGTGCCAGCATTTCCAGTCGCAGCGATCGACACTGTGGCGGCAGGAGATGCCTTTGCCGGAGGGTTAACAGCGGCATTAGTAGAAGGCGCATCGTTGCGACAGGCGGTGGTTTGGGGTGCGGCGGCTGGCGCTTTGGCGACCACAAAAAAAGGGGCGCAAGCTGCAATGCCTGATCGCCCCACTTTTAATGCATTTCTCACAGCTAATGGCGTAATCTAACCGCCCGTTCTCTCTTCAAACGGAGACGACATGATTCAGAACTCAAAACTTAGAACTCAAAAATCAAAACTTTTCTAACCTGCACCCAAAAGCTCCACATCAAATATTAGGGTTGCATTGGGCGGAATCACACCACCGGCTCCGCGATCGCCATAGCCTAAGCCAGGTGGAATCACCAACTGACGGCGACCACCAATTTTCATGGTAGAAAGCCCTTCATCCCAACCTTTGATCACTTGTCCAGCCCCCAGCTTGAATTTAAAGGGAGCGCCGCGATCTCGAGAGCTATCAAACTTGGTGCCATCTTCTAAGGTGCCGATGTAATGCACGCTTACAGTTTGACCTTTGACCGGATCAGCGCCCGTGCCTTCAACCAAATCAAGGTATTTTAGACCGGAGGCAGTTGTTACGTAATTTTTAGATGCTTCCACTTTTTTTGCAGTTGTAATGGGGGGAGTAGGCGATTGGGCAATCAGTTGGGCAGACTGAGGCAGGGTAGTTGAAATCGTTTCTGTGGTGGGCAGTTTAGCCGCGATCGCGTTGGGTTGTCCATTGCTAAACTGGGCAACCACCAGAACCAGCACACATGCCAGCATGACTCCCAAACTGACTAAAATCTCTTTCACAGCAAGCCTCCTATGCCATACCTGTTTGTGTCATACCTGTTTACAGTCAATCGTTGTAAATGACTAACGCTGACGCTTAGACATTGTAACCATTTCAGGGTTCATTCGATCTGTTGAAGCAGTTTAGAATCTCAACTCGCAGTTTTGAGGTTTATGCGATTACGGACTGTCTGCCAGCGATCGCGCCAGCGCCACATCAAAGTAGGATTTTTCGCCCGCATTACCTGCAATCACTTGAAAAGGCGCATCCGGTTCGCCAAACTGATCAAGCACGATCGCCGCCCCCGAAAAGGTATGGTTTTTAGTGTAATCATTCAGGGTGATCACCGTTTTCAGCCCTGCTTGAGCCGCAGATTTTAAGCCTTGCTGCGAGTCTTCCAGCGCCAAACAATCCGCTGGATTTAGCCCCATTTTTTCTAAAGCATATAAATAAATATCAGGAGCAGGCTTTTTCGCCGGAACAATATCACCTGCCGCAATCACTTCAAACCAGTCAAGGCTATCAGACGCGAGTGCCGCTTGCAAAAGTGCCGTCACATTTTCTGGCGTGGTCGTTGTGGCGATCGCCAATCTAAGTCCCGCTTCCCGTGCCTCCTGAATCAGCCGCCGCACACCCGGACGCAAAGGAATACTACCCGCCTGAATCAACGCTTTATAGTGCTTCGTTTTCAGCTTGTGAATTGTGGCTGCCCAAGTGGGCGCATCCGTGGCTAAGGGATAATTAGGCTGATCTTCCTTCAAATACCGCTGCAATCGCTCCTTGCCGCCCGTCGTTTCCAGCAACTCGCCGTAGCGTTCCACCGTCCATTCCCAATCTAATCCTGACTCCGCGAAGGCTTGGTTAAAAGCAATTCGGTGTCCATCTCGCTCGGTATCAGCAAGGGTTCCATCCACATCGAAAATTAGGGCTTGAAGCATAAAAAGAAGGCAAAAGGTAAAAGGTAAAAATTTCTATGAAGTCCCTACGGGTCGGCAAAACTAGGCTAAAGGACTAACAAAGCTCAAAACTATTGGTCTTTTGGCTTGTCGATCGCGTCCGCCCAAAGGTCATCTGGTTCTAAGGGATTATCTAAAGGATTGTCAGTGGATTGCAGGACGGTTTCGGTTAAAACAGCAGGGGCAGTGCCAGCGGGAGCAGATTGGAAAGAGCAGTCTTGAGCCTGAGACGGCACCGTCCACCGATCCATAATATCTTCTACCAGCACTCGTCGAATCCAAATTTGGCAGACCACCACTAAGGGCAAAGCAAGCAGCAATCCCCAAAAGCCAAAAATAGTAGCGAAAAACACTTGAGCTAGTAAGGTAACGGCAGGCAGCAAATTGACCTGTTGCGACATCACATAAGGCGTAAGAAAATTACTCTCAAACTGCTGAATAGCGACATAAAGACCTAATACTAGCAACGCTTTAACGGGCGAATCGATCAGGGCGATCGCCATGGGTGGGATCACGCTAAAAGTCGGACCCAAGTTAGGAATAAAATTGAGCAATCCAGCCAACACCCCATTTGCCAGCGCTGCTTTAACCCCAATAATCGATAGCCCAAGCGTACTCAGCACAGCAATCACGCTCATGCTAATCAGCGCTCCCACAATCCAGCTACCCAACGAACTTTCACATTCTTCAAGAATGCCATCTACCCGCCGCCGATAAAACGATGGGAACAGCCGGATAAATCCACCGCGATAGGCAGCAGGATTCACCAGCATCATGATGCCCAGCACCACAATCAGCAGTACATTCAGCAATGATCCTAAGGAATTAGAGAAAAAGGCAAAAGATC
The DNA here is from genome assembly GCF_040830845.1 of Sivoneniella epilithica UHCC 1019. Classification (NCBI taxonomy): domain Bacteria; kingdom Bacillati; phylum Cyanobacteriota; class Cyanophyceae; order Leptolyngbyales; family Leptolyngbyaceae; genus Sivoneniella; species Sivoneniella epilithica. The sequence continues at coordinate 28,210 of NZ_JBFPDP010000029.1, read as the reverse complement.
CCCCGAGCAAGCGATTCCCAAACGGCATTGCCTGCTCGATCAGACTATCCACGTCTGGAATATAGCGCTCAAGGTCATCCGGAACCACGTTATCCACAGAATTGACCCAAGTATTTAGCTGGCGAATTCCTTGGGGCACCAGCACATAGATTTCCTGAATCTGTTTGGCAAACGACGGCACAATAATTTGGAAGAACAGCACCAAGGCAGCAACCAAGCATCCAATTGAGATGAGTACGGCAGGCGATCGCTGAATACTCAACTTTTTCTGCAACCAGCGCGCTAGCAAATTTAAGCTATTGGCAAGTACCACTGCTGCAAACACCAACAGCAGCACATCCTTGATTTGCCAAAGGATGTAGACAGCGGCAACCAATGCCAGCAGTGAAAGCCATTCTCCTAATTTCACAAGCCGCTCCAGGAATGAATAGTTTTGAATAGCGAGTCATGACATTTTAATTCCAAGTTTTGACAAACACTAAATCCATTCAAAACTCAACATATCTCCTACGGAGACGCTACGCGAACAAAACTCAAAATTTTCATAACTTAGGGAATTGCGATCGCCAACCCAACGCGATCGCCATTAGTATACTCGGCAACACGACCACAACGAGCGCGGTTATATTGGTTTCAGCAACCTCAAAATAGGGCGCACCATATTTAATGGCGATCGAAATCAGGGCGGAGAGTACAAAAACTTTAACGATAAAAACAACCATTTTGATCTAGAAAAAGTGAAAAAAGGAGATAACTAGCCTTTCTGAGCCTGAATGACTTGCAAGCTGCCACCAGCATGGAGAGAGTGTTTCGTGACTTGGAAACCGATCGCGGTCAATGTTTCCACTAAATCCGTCTTGAGTAGCTGCCAAGCGGTTTCAGTTTCAAATAGCAGCAAAAAAATCGCCACTCCTGGTACAAACACCGGGTTAGTTGGCTGATGAAAATCCACCATTGCAAATGATCCTCCCGGCTTCAGCACCCGATATACCTCGCCAAAGATTTTTTGCAGTTGATCAGGCTCCATCTCATGCATGGCGACGCTGGTATGCACCAGATCAAACTGGCTATCGGCAAAGGGCATCGCCTCGGCAAAGGCTTCGACATACTCGGCTTGGGGCACGTTTTTCTGAGCGCGTTTGAGCGAAAATGGCGAGGCATCTAACCCGGTCACCTGACACGATCGCTCAACCAATACTTGAGTGGTCTGCCCACTGCCACAGCATAAATCCAGCACAGCGGTTTCTGGTGCGATCGTCAGCCCCTCCAAGGCTAGCCGGCGAAATCGCCATTCGCCACCCACGCTCAACGCCGACAATCGAGAAATGCCGTCATAAAGCCACTGATAGCGATAGCTGAGATCTCGAAGAATGGTTGCCATAGAAGAGTTACGAGTGATGAGTTGCGAGTGACGAATGCTCAGTAAGAGGTTTATAGCGGAATGTTTTGAAATGATCCATCTGCTTCTGGTTCAAACTCTATCACTTGAACGATAGCATCTAGGTTCAGTGCGCCGTAGAGATGAGGAAACAGTTCTCCGGTTTCGATCGCATCAAATTGTAGACGGGCTTTGAGGCGATCGCGCTCTATCTTGAGTAGAACCAATCCAGTTTGTCCTGAATAAAAACGGTTGGCAACTCCTACAACTTGGTCAATTGTAGAGCAGTGGATGAAACCTTCTGTTTCCAGGCTGTCCGCTCGATACTCGCCGAGTTGTTGTGCCTGTTGCCACTGCGATCGCGTCGTTATATGAAAAATAAAAATCACTTTATCTTCCTCAAGATTCATCTTTTTGCCGGAGGGTATCTCGGAAGGCGGTGACGGCATCGTGTTGGTCGGCGATCGCGACGCAGCGAGTCAGCAAAGCCAAGTCTAAATCCGGCAACAGTTCGCTGGTGGAAAGCTGCTCATAACCAGACTGACGCAGATGATGAATTTCAAGCTGATCATTTCGCCAAATCCAGACTTCGGTAACGCCTAGCCCTTGATAGACGGCGAGTTTATCGACTAAACCACTTGTAACTACTACTTCGAGCGCAATATCTGGCACCTCTTTTTTCGTATTCAGGTAATAGCACTCGTCAGGCTCCAAGCCTCGCTGCTTTGCCTGTTTGCGATAAGTAGAAGATCCATAGCCATACAGCCGAATGTTTTGCGAGATCGCGTATTGCTCTAACAATCGGGCAATGGTTTTCTTAATACGCTCATGTTTTTCTGATGGCATGAATAATTCTAACCAACCTTCTAAATAGGTCATGCGTAACCCTGACTGATCCAGCAGATCGCGGAGAGTTTCATACTGCTCCCAGGTAATGCCAGCCAGCAGAAACCGCTGGTCGTCTAGTAACGGTTCTTCTAAAAGGATTGGAGCCGCTGCTTCGAGTTTGAGGTTCATGGCAAGTGCCTCGACACATCACTTCAGCTTTATTCTAAGGATTCTCAGGGCGCTACACAGCAAGCTATTCACAAATCTGGTTACACGGTCGTCGCTCTGGTGGTTTACGATGGGCAATGGTCAACGCACCAAAATGCGATCGCAGCGTGACGAGGTGAGCATGATTGAAGTAGAGCATCTCAGCAAACTCTATGGCACGGCTTCGGCGGTTCGTGAAACGATTCCGATGGGAATTGCCGATGTCACGTTTTCTGTGGAGCCGGGGGAGATTTTGGGCTTTTTGGGACCCAACGGAGCCGGAAAAACGACTACGATGCGGATTTTGTCGGGCTATTTGCCAGCCACTAGCGGGACGGCGAAAGTAGCGGGTTATGAGGTGCATCAGAACTCGATGGCAGTGCGATCGCGGATTGGCTACTTACCGGAAACGCCGCCGCTCTATCCCGATATGACGGTGGAAGGGTTTCTGCATTTTGTGGCGCGAATTAAGGGCGTGAATGCGGGAGATCGCGCAGCAAAGGTGAAGTCGGCGCTGGTAAAAACTAGCTTGATGGATCGTCGTACTAGCTTGATTCGTAAGCTTTCTAAAGGCTATCGGCAACGAGTGGGCATTGCTCAAGCGATCGTCCATGATCCACCCGTGATTATTTTGGATGAACCGACGGTGGGGCTTGATCCACGGCAAATTATTGAAGTCCGCAATTTGATTAAAAATCTGGCAGGCAGCCATACGGTGATTCTCTCAACCCACATTTTGCCGGAAGTGAGCATGACCTGTAGCCGGGTGGCGATTATTCACCAGGGGCGCGTGGTGGCGACAAATACGCCGGAGCAGTTGATGGCGCAGCGAGGGGGCGGTTCTGGCTACGAATTGGAGATTGAGGGCAGTTGGGAAGACGCGCAACGGGTGATTCAATCGGTGGCAGAAGTGCAGGGTGTGAAGTCGGTGGCGGCTGAGTTGCCAGAAGGATTGTGTCGGGTGCGCGTGGTAGGTGCTGAAGGGGAGTTGTCGGGGCGATCGCTAGCAGGGGCGATCGTCGGGTCTGGCTTAGGCTTATTGGAAATGCGTCGGGTACAAGCCAGTTTGGAGGATGTGTTTTTGCAATTGACAATGGAGGATGTCACAACGGACGCAGCAGACAGTGAAACGTAGGGGCGTAGCATTTGGCAGTCGGTCTCTAATCGAGTCGTCAACTTATTGCCCAAATGCCACGCCCTCTTACTCTTACGATCGCCGAAGTTTTGTATTCAGGTAAGCGCCAACGGGTGTTTTTGGAGAGGAGGATAGGGACTAGATGAAAATCTTGAACAGAATTCAAATTATTTTTGCAAATATTGTGGCAATTTATCGCCGGGAGTTGCAGAGCTATTTTGTCTCGCCGCTGGCATACCTGATTGCAGGAGTATTTTGGCTGTTGGCAGGTTTTTTCTTTGTGGCTCTGCTGCTGGGACCCCAGGGAATTATTCAGCAAGCAGCACAGGCTGATTTGGTGGGTCAACAAGCAGGAATTCCGGTGCCGCCTGTGGATGTGCCGTATCAGTTTTTACAGTTTTTCTTGGGTGTTTTGGGTTCTCTCTCGCTGTTCATTTTGCCCGTGCTGTCAATGGGTCTATATGCGGAGGAACGCAAGCGGCGGACGTTGGAGCTTCTGGCAACATCACCGATTACAAATTGGGCGATCGCCGTGGGCAAGCTGCTAGCAGTGGTCACCTTTTTCACAACGCTAGTGCTGCCGCTGATGGTCTATCAAGCGATCGCTCTCAATGCCAGCAGTCCACCAATCAATAGTGCCATCATGCTATCTGGACATTTGGGGCTAATTCTGCTGGCGGCGGCGATTTTGTCTCTGGGTATGTTCATCTCGTCCTTGACTGAAAGCACGATTTTGGCGGCGGTGTTTACCTTTGCGCTGGTGCTATTTCTTTGGGTGATTGACCTGGTGGGCAAAAGTATTGGCGGTTCAGTTGGGGACGCGATCGCCCATTTCTCCCTACTCAAGCACTACACCAACCTAGTTCAGGGCATTGTTGATAGCAGCAGCCTCATTGTTTTTGCTAGCTATATTTTCCTCGGTATTTTCCTCACCGCTCAATCAATTGATGGACTGCGATTCCAGCGATCGTAAGTAAGAGAAGAAAGTTTTGAGTTTTTAATTTTGAGTTTTGAGTTAGGAAGATAAAAAAAGTTCTGAGTTTTGAGTTCGCCATTTGTCATTCGCAAATCGTCATTCGTCATTTTTATGAAATCTCTTCGTCCCTTTCTCAAATATTTGCTTTGGTTCGCGCCCATGCTGGTTGTGGCAGGGTTGACGGCTGGAGTGGTGGCGGGTTGGGGAGCGATTCCGGTGGGAATGATAGTGGCGGGAGTGGCGATCGCGGGTCTAGGATTGCTGGCATTAGAAAGCCCATCCTCTGGACAGCCGGGATTTTGGCGACGGCGATCGACGGAGGCAGGGGCAAATGCGGTGGTGTCCACGCTGGCAGTTCTAGCAATTTTGGGACTGATCAATTTTTTAGCTGCCAAGAATGTCTCGCGCGTGGATTTAACAGAAAATCAGCAGTTTACTCTGGCACCCCAAACTCAGGAGTTGGTTCGCAGTTTGCCGCAACCTGTGAAAGTGTGGGTGTTTGACAAGCAGCAAAATCCACAAGATCGAGAACTGCTAGAAAGCTATCAACGGTTGGGCAAGCAATTTAGTTTTGAGTTTGTCGATCCGCAGGCTGCGCCTTCCTTGGCAAAACAGCTTGAGATGAAAAATATTGGCGAGGTGATTTTGGAGCGATCGCCCAATCAGCCGACTAATCAGCGCAAGCAGTTTGTGCAAGCGGTGAATGCTCAAGATCGGCTATCTGAAGTGAAGCTAACGAATGCGATTGAGCAAATTAACAGCGATCGCAAATCCACGGTTTATTTCCTGCAAGGGCACGGGGAACGGGCGATCGACGGTGGAAAGGGCGCAATGGATCAAGCGGTGAAGTTGCTAGGCGACAAGAATTTTATCGGCAAACCACTGAACCTGGCGGAAAGCCGCAAGTTGCCTGAGGATGCCGATGTCATTGTTGTTGCCGGACCGCAAAAGCCTCTGTTAGCCGCTGAAGTGACCACTCTCAAAACCTATCTAGACAAAGGTGGTAATTTGCTCCTGCTGATTGACCCGACCAACCCTGACCCCAAACTTGACCCAGTGCTAACTCAGTGGGGCGTGTCGCTGGATCAGCGCGTGGCGATCGATACATCTGGTGGAGGCAAGCTAGTCAACCTCGGACCGGCTGATGCCTTGGTCAGTCAGTTTGGAGATCATCCCATTACCAAAGATTTGCAGGAAAACCTAGCGTTTTTCTCCGTGGCGCGTCCATTGGGCATCAAAGAAGTAACCGGAGTGAAAGCTACACCACTACTGTTTACCAATGCCACCAGTTGGGCAGAAAGCGATTTGAAATCTCAACCCCTTCAGTACGATGCGCCTGCCGATCAGCAAGGACCCTTAGTATTGGGGTTTGCCTTAACTCGTCCTGTAAGCGGCAAAAAAACAGAGTCTCGACTAGTCGTGATTGGCAATTCTAGCTTTGTCGCCAACGGCTTGCTAGAGCAGGTGGCAAACGGAGATGTGTTTTTCAACTCGGTGCGCTGGCTGAGTCAACAAGAGCAACCTGTTTTGGCAGTGCGCCCCAAGGATGCCAAAAATCGCCGGATTAATCTGACAACCCAGCAAGCAAGTTTGACCAGTTGGCTAGCGCTGGGAATTTTGCCGCTGTTGGCGTTTGGCACCGCGATCGCGGTTTGGTGGAAACGCCGATAATCGGTGATTCACTTGATTTCATCCCAAGCGCCCCGATTGGCGATACCATATTCCTGCCGCAGAGACTCTAGCGATCGCCCCATCACGCGATCGGATTGAATATAGGCATCAATCTTTTTGCAAACCGTTAAACCTTGCCGAATCCCTTGCAGATATAGACGGCAGACCTGCATCGGATTCAAATAGTTGCCACCCCACGCCTCACCTCGAAACGATTGCGCTAATAACTCAAAAAACACGCCGATGCTTTGCAGATAGTAATACCAGGGTCGTCGCCAAGTCAGCGCCGTCAGCAAAAAGCCAATCAGCCGCAGTTCCTGATCCAAACTGGTGCTATAGCCCGTCACCACATGCATGATGTCGTGTCGCTGCAAATCGTGCCAAGGAATCCGCAGAATGCCGACTTGCAGATCGCGATCGCGGACAAACGTTGGATTCGCCTGATAGTAGCGCTCCAAACCTTGTTGCAGTGTCAGAGGCACTGTTGAGTCAACTGAGTTAACAGTCAAACTTTTTAGTGGCTGCATGATAATTGCCATCCTCATTACGGAACGTTTATCGTCTTTTCAGTCTGCCACGTGCAATAAAAAAACTTTCTTTTTGAGTTCAACAACTAAAAGTGTCCTACCCCAAGCAACTCTCTTTGAAATCAAGCAAAAAACCCCGAAGGCTTATACTGAGGGACGGGAGAAAGCAAGGGCAAGTTGGCGGCATAAGAATAGGAGCCAACAGCAGCAAATCACTAAACTATTGATTGAGAGGTTCTCATGAGAGTGGCAGTAACAGGGGCAACAGGGTTTGTGGGTAGCCGTTTGGTTGAGCGGCTGCAAGCAGACGGGCATCAAGTATTGGTGCTGGCAAGAAATCCAGAGCGGGCGGGACGAATATTTCCCACGGCAGCTTTTCCAGCGGTAGAAATTGTAGCGTATACCCCGTTAGAGTCGGGCGAGTGGCAGCAGCGTTTATCGGGTTGCGATGGCGTAGTCAACTTGGCGGGAGAGCCGATTTCGGAGCGCTGGACAGCGACCCATAAGCAAGGCATTGTAGAAAGTCGGCAAGTGGGCACACAAAAACTGGTGGAGGCGATCGCCCAGGCAAATCCTAAGCCATCGGTATTAGTCAGCGCGTCGGCGATCGGGTTTTATGGCACCAGCGAAACGGCAGCTTTTGAAGAAACGAGTCCGGCAGGCAATGACTTTTTAGCAGATGTCTGCAAAGTGTGGGAGGCAGAAGCGCAGAGGGTAAAAGAGACAGGCGTGCGATTGGTGATTTTACGGTTGGGGATTGTCTTGGGGATGGGCGGCGCGATCGCTAAAATGTTGACCCCATTCAAACTGTTTGCAGGCGGACCGATTGGCACGGGCAAGCAGTGGTTTTCCTGGATTCATCGTGAGGATGTCGTCAATCTGATCATGCAAGCCTTAACTCAGCCCAGCATGGAAGGGGTCTTCAATGCCACTGCTCCTAACCCGGTTCGGATGGCGGAATTTTGCAATACGCTAGGACAGGTGATGAATCGCCCGTCTTGGCTACCCGTGCCTGCATTTGCGATCGAGGCGTTGCTAGGAGATGGCGCGATCGTCGTTTTGGAAGGTCAACAGGTATTGCCAAAACGGACTCAAGCTACCGAATTTCAATATCAATATCCTGCCTTGAAAATAGCCTTGGAAGAAGTACTCGCACAAGAATAAGCCTCTGGCATTTCATCCAGCCCGATCGAACTTTTTGGATACCCAACTGGAAACGCCACTGACGATCGCGCCAGTCATCAAAATTCCGATCGCAGGCTGTACTACAGGTTGCCACAGTTTGTACCACAGGTCTAAGCCGAGGGGAACGCCACTAGTGCGACCCACCACCGCGATCGCTAACCAGACAAAACAGAACAGCACAAAAAACAAATTTGCCATCAACGCTAGATTCAGCCAGTCCAGCAGTTTGTCTTTCATGGGTTTACTTTCCAAAAGTCGCTCAGCTATCAGCTTACAGCGATTGACTCACCAAACACTACCCCCGATAGAACTGGGCAGGATCTCAAAATCCACTCCATAGGTTTCGAGTAGGTTGCAGGTGTGATGATCGACTAGATTTGTATCACTCAATTCCAAACTATAAAAATCGATCGCGGGTTGCTCAAAATAGGGTCCTGCGTGCCAAGTTCCCTCGTGCAGCTTAATAAAGCAGTTGCCCGGAATCCGAAAGGCGATGATATCTTCCCACTCTGGGGCAGCCGCTTCACTGGGTGCTGCTACTGCCATAAACCACTCTTTTCCTTCTAATGCGCCTAAACATTGAGTGCAGCGTTGGTGTCGGGTGATGTGGTTAAACTTAAGCCCACGATTATGCCGACGCATGATGTAAAGTCGCGGGATGCCGTTTTGGAGTTGAAGTTGAGCGTCGCGATCGCCATAGGGCTGATCATCTGGACAGGCAAAAATCACTTGTCCAAAGGGTTGAAATGTCTCTGAGGTCATCAGTTGAGGGCACAGTTTCAGCAGCAAGTAGGTTTCCATAAACAGTGAGGTGAGAGGTGCGGGTGGCGAGATGAGAGTAGATTCAGGCTCAAATACCCTCGTTCCGCAGATTCATTTGGTGCCAAATAGTCGATCGCCCGCATCGCCCAAACCCGGAATAATGTAGCCGTGTTCATCCAAGCAATCATCAATCGCAGCCGTGTAGATCGGAACATCGGGATGATGAGCATGAAAATTGGCGATCCCTTCGGGTGCCGCTAATAGACAGACGAGCTTGAGGGTCTTAGGGTTCGTTTCTTTGAGCCGATCCACCGCCGCGATCGCCGAATTTCCGGTGGCAACCATCGGATCTACCACAATCATGTCCCGCTCTTCAATATCATGCGGCACTTTGAAGTAATACTCTACCGGAGTCAGCGTATGCGGGTCACGGTATAAGCCAATATGCCCCACCCGTGCCGATGGCATCAACTGCAACATCCCGTCCAAAATGCCCTGACCCGCTCGCATAATCGAGACAATCACCAGCTTTTTTTCAGGAGCCAGCACAGGCGCTTTCATTTCTGCCAGCGGCGTTTTGATCACCTCATATTTCAGCGGCAAATCGCGCGTCACCTCATACGCCAGCAGCATACTAATCTCAATCAGCAGCGATCGAAACTTTGCTGTACTTGTCTCCTCTCGCCGCATGAGTGTCAATTTGTGCTGAATTAAGGGATGGTCAATTACGGTTACTTTTGAGGGCATGGGGAATATAAGTTTTGAGTTTTGAGTTTTGAGTTTTGAGTTTTGAGTTTTGAGTTTTGAGTTTTGAGTTTTGAGTTTTGAGTTTTGTTCGCGAAGCGTTTCCGTAGGAAATATTTTGAGTTTTGAGATTGCCATTCGCCATTCGCTATTCGTCATTTCCTAAAACACTGTGCCGTCGCTGGCGAGTTGGATCGGGGGAGTCCCATTGGGTCGGAGGTGGGCGGCGATCTGTCGCCCGGCTGTCCATGTGCCGCCTTGCAGGATTTTGATGAGGGGAAGATCGATCGCGCTCATACTAAGCTTTTGACGAATGGTTTCGGCAATGCGATCAAGCAGAATGACAGTGAGGGCGCGCCATTCGACGATCGCTTCAGAACTGACCGATTGCGGCTGTTGCAGAATAGTTGAATCTTTGACTTGCAGCAGTCCTAGGTCAATGCATAAACCGCCGTTGCGATATTCGGGCAAGCCAGTGAGTTCGTCTAGTCCAGTAATTTCTAAGCCAAGTTCTTGTAAAGGTTCAAGCAGGGAATAGGTGAGCCATTGGGAAAGTTTGTGGAAGGGGATTAGGGAAGGGAAGAGGAAAGAGGGAAGAGGAATTAGGGCGGAGTGTGTCCATACGTCACCTAAGTTAACTCCAGCGAAAGTGAGCCGCCCTGACCAAATGTTGCTGAAGCCTTCTAGGACGGCGCTGAAGACTTGGGCAGCGGTGAGGGTGCCCTTGTGCGATCGCTCTAGTAGGTAATCTACTAGCATTCCGGGGCGGGGGGATTGAGTGCCGAAGAGGTGGGGATGTTGGGGTAGGGTACGTCCGAGTTGCTGCAACAGTTGGGTGCGACCGGATAAACCCACTAGGGGATTTTTGGAGGTGACTTGAAAACCTGTCGTTAGTGCCTCTTCGGTGATTTTTTGCAGAGCATCCGCGTCAGCTTGAAGTGGCTGGGCGCGATCGCTGGAGAAGATCCCGTGGCAGACCATCCAAAAGCTGGCGATCGCTAACCCTTCTGAGCGAGTGAACATTTGATTGGTGCTGGCTTCGGTGTAGTGCCATGTGGCTCCGGCTCCAGCATCCAGTAAGACGCTAACGATCGCTAGGTCAAATTTGGCGCGAGCTTTTTCAATTGGCGTTAATCCCGTTAGCAATCGCTCTAGGTAGATTAAGCGATCGGTTCCGCCTACTTCAAAGTGTCGCCAGCGGCTATGAAAAGGAATATCCAAATCAGGGTAGTGCTGCTGCATGACGCGCAGAACATAGTCGGCAGTGGGTTCTAGCTGGGTTAAATCGCAGCGAAAGTAGGATAGGCGATCGCTCAATGCCAGTTCAAATAGCTGGGTGCAGCGTTCTCGGATGGCATGGGGCGATCGTAAATAAGCGACCTGATCCAACGGATCGGTCAAGGTGGCGGGTTGACTCAGCATTATTCAGACAGATCCCGTCCTTTTACGCCTGCAAGTCCTAAAGCTGATAAGACAGCCCCATTGGAGTAGTAGCCAGCGGCTTTTTTGGCTTCAATTTCCACCTGAGCATCCAGAGGAATCAAATCCTGGGGAATCGGCACCCGCTCCACAATTTCGATGCCCGATTGAATCACAGCATCGTATTTCATGTTGCTCATAGAAATGAAGCGATCGATGCGAGTAATGCCTAACCAGTGCAGCACATCGGGCATCAGTTCTTGGAAACGCATATCCTGTACGCCAGCGACGCATTCGGTACGGGCAAAGTAGGCATCCGCGCGATCGCCGCCTTCTTGTCGCTTACGGGCGTTATACACCAAAAACTTAGTCACTTCTCCCAACGCCCTTCCTTCCTTGCGCCAGTAGACAATCACCCCGGCTCCGCCCTCTTGAGCCGTTTGCACACAGGCTTCAATGCCGTGAGCCAAGTAGGGACGACAGGTGCAAATATCGGAGCCAAATACATCGGAGCCATTGCATTCATCGTGAACCCGCACGGCTAGAGGGGTGGTGGGGTCGGTAATCGCAGCCGGATCGCCCACCACATAGACGGTCGCGCCCCCGATCGGCGGCAGAAATACATGCAAATCGTGACGGGTGACCAATTCTGGAAACATGCCGCCCGTCTGTTCAAACAGTGCCCGTCGTAGATCGGATTCTGTGACACCGAGCCGTTGGGCGATTCCTGGGAGATACCAGACAGGTTCGATCGCTGCCTTTGTCACCACCAGATCGCCACCCTGTTTCATAATTTTGCCGTCTACCTGCAAGCGTCCTTTCGCGATCGCCTCCACCAGTTCGGGCATATTGATGTGGGCTTGGGTCACCGCGATCGTCGGGCGAATGTCATATCCAGTTTCATACAGCGAGGCGTAGAGTTCTCCGACTAAAGCGCCAAAGGGATCAAGCGAGACAATTTTTTGGGGATCAAACCAAGCGGCATGAGGTCCTACCAAATCAGCCGGAGCCGTATTCGTTAAATCTGCGCGGTGATCTGCCTGTAACTGCCCACTAGCCACTGCCAGCGCTCGATAGATGCCATAGGCACCCGAATGAGAACCAATCACATTCCGTTGAGCAGAATTGGTCAATGTGCCAATAATCGCGCCTCGTTTTAGCGGATCACTGGCTCCCCAATGAATCGGAATCGGCTTTGGTCCAAACCGATTCGGGTGGGAAGTTAGAACAATATGCTTCGATTTTGTGGTGCCATTACCATTTTTTTCAAGCGCCATAGATGCCCCCTGCTTCAAAAGTAGACAGAACGGAGATGCGATCGACGTAGATGAATTAAGCTTCTCATCCTAGCAGCAAACGTTTGCTAGGAGAGTGATGCAGTCGGCAGAAGTGGAAAGGGCGAGTGAAGAATGGTGAAAGAAGAGTTCTAAGTTTTGGGTTTTGAGTTTTGAGTTTTGCCTCTCCACTCCTCCACTCCTCTACTCGTCCACCCCTTTCCACTTGGCACCTCATCCATCCTTTTCTTTTTTCAGTGCTTCAATAATTTGTAGATTGGCTTTAGGAAATGGGTAGCTGTCTAAGTCGGCGAGTTCAACCCAGCGGATTTCGTCACATTCGATCGCTTGAGGTTCGCCGCTGATGTGCTGACAGTGATGAACGTTGAGGGTGACGTGAAAATGGCTGTAGGTATGGTCTACCACGATCAGGCGATCGCCGACTTCAATCTCAATCCCTAGTTCTTCCTGAATTTCGCGCTGAATACAATCTGGAATCGTTTCGCCCGGTTCTACTTTGCCGCCAGGAAACTCCCACATGCCACCCAGCAGTCCTTCGGGTTTGCGGCGATCGATCAGGATTTGTCCCGCGTCGTTCCAGATGACAGCAACACCAATGATTTTGCGCGGAATGGGGGAACGAGTTTCAGTCATAGGAAGCTGGTTTTGAATACCTTGATTGTAAGCAGAGCAGTGAGGCTGCCAAGGACAGCGATCGCACAGCGGGTTGCGCGGTAAACAAATAGTTGCGCCCAAATCCATCCATGCCTGGTTAAAATCGCGGGGATGAGCCGGATCGAGCAGGGCTTCCGATAGCTGCCAGAGTGGGGCGATCGCTTTGGAGGTTGGCACGGGTAGGGCAACCAATCGCGCCAGTACCCGCTTCACATTACCATCCAAAATGGGGGTTGGCTGATCAAATGCAGCACTCAAAATGCCTCCCGCTGTGGTGCGCCCAATTCCGGGCAGACTCATCGCCATTTGCAAATCGGTTGGAAAAATGCCATTGTGCTGGCTAACAATTTCTTGAGCGGCGCGGTGTAAGTTTCTAGCACGGGCATAGTATCCCAAGCCTTGCCAAACTTTTAATACTTGCTGCTGATCGGCAGATGCCAGAGTTTGAAGGGTAGGAAATTGGGTCAGCCAGCGATCGTAGTAAGGAATCACTGTTTTAACTTGGGTTTGTTGCAGCATAATCTCTGATACCCAAATGGCATAGGGATCACGGCTGCGTCGCCAGGGAAGATCGCGACCCTGTTGGCTGTACCAATTCAGCAATGTAGAACGGAGCGCAAAAATGACAGAACTCGGCAAGCGATCGCTCACCGAGTCCATTCTAATCAATTCTCTGTCTACGGTTTGGCGCAGAGAAGCCTGGTTACTCTGCTGTCGCATCGGATGCGATCGCAAACGACTTTTCAAATGCCATCCGCTGTTCCGCATTGCGAAGAAAATATCCGCTCATCACTGCCGAAGCCAACAATCGACCCAAGTCTTCACGAGTCGTGGAAACCTGGACGTTAAAGCCCTCGGTTGGAAGTCCACCCAATAGCCCAATAATATTTCGTTCTACAACCTGAAATACTTCCACGGAGTCGGGTCTAGACAACTGCGCGATCGTCTCAGCCGGCATCGACTGCACATATTGCAACAGCGAATTGCCCTTTTCAACTTCGTCGGTAATAAACTCTGGCAAACGTTCTTGGTGATTCACAATCAAAACCTCAATCAAGCTGCGTTATCTTTCTACAAGTTACTCTAACAATTGCGTTAGTTGTACCACAGTGAGTAGAACCGAACCAACAAAGCAGTAAAGTCCTCCCTCATCTTAGGACATAGGAAATTAGCTCTAGTCCGGAGATAGAAAAGCTAAGTTGTTCCCAAGATTGATTGGATGCATCGGCTAGCTGCTGGAAAGCCTGTTCAGTTAGCAAAATTTCATTGCGATGAGCCAAGTCTTCGCCCAGTTTGCTTGCTAGGTTCATTTCGCTGCCGTAAAGGTCACTGTCGCCAATCAGCAAGGTGGTGCCATACCCAATGCCGATGCTGGCATGGAGATCTTTTTCATCGGGTAAGCCTGTGTTTACGGCAGCAAAACCCTTCAAAATATCAACGGCTGCATCCACTGCCATAGGCACCTCTGAAAAAACCGCAAATAAATTATCGGCTTCCTGTTTAATCACGCGCCCTTGGTGATGGATAACAATTGGATTGGCGATCGCGCTCATCCGATGCACCATGGTCAAAAAGTGAATAATGCCGTGGCGAATCGTTAGTCGCGAAAAACCGGATAAATCCAGCACCAAAATGGCACAGTTATGATCAAACGTTTGATGAATCAGCGTGTCTATTTCACTCTCCCGCTCTGGATACTCAATCCGCTCTTGGAGGAGTTGGTGCAGTCGCGATCGCGTGTTGTCAGGCATAGAATTGAAATTCACGGGACACCAGCAAAGCAAACAATTTATCTGATTTACTCATCGACTCATGCACCCGTCTACTCACTAAGCATTTCTTTCTATTGGGTTTTCATCGCCCTTTGCATATCACGCTGATCATCCCGCCGTTTAATATCTTCTCGCTTGTCATGCAGTTTCTTACCCCGTGCCAGCCCAATTACGATTTTGACCCAGCCGCGCTTCATATACATTTTTAGGGGAACCAACGTTAACCCCTGCTGCTCAACCTTTCCAGTCAGGCTCCGAAGTTGATCCCGATGAAGCAGCAATTTACGGTTTCGCCGGGGATCGTGGTTATAAGTTTGGCGGGTGCTGTCGTGGGGCGAAATGTGGACGTTCATTAAAAACGCTTCTCCATCTCGAATGAGGGCAAACCCATCTTTAAGATTGACCTTGCCTGCCCGAATCGATTTCACCTCAGTTCCCACAAGTTGGATTCCAGCTTCATAGGTTTCCAAAATCTCGAACTGAAAACGCGCGTAGCGGTTGTCGCTAATAAGTTTGTAGCTGTCGTCCTTATCACTCTTATCACTCATAGTTTTATTCTAGGCTGGCACGCTTGATTAGTGGATTTTTTACCTGTTTATTTCGTTGCTGCTTAGTTGCTTGCTGCCTGAAACTACTCACGCGATCGCTGCCAGATGCCTGAAACTACTCACGCGATCGCTGCCATCTCTGCATATTCAGTCGCAAGTTCGGCTTCGGTGAGCCTGTCGTCCAGGGCTTGCGGACTCCACAGCATTTCAAAGACAACCAGATAGCGAGGCTGCATCAGCCGGATATCATCCAAGACATCGCGCAGGGCAGAAGCCGAATAAATTTCACCAAATAAGGGGCGATCTCCTTCTGTGCCTAAGATTAGCGTTACCACAATATAAGCGGGCGTTTCATCAATGCTGGGAGGAACGGGCGATCGCTTTGTGATCACTCCATCCACATTGGTCAAGGTTTCGCTAAATTTGCTGCGTTCTCGCAGTGACCAAGCATTAAATAGCTCTTCGGCTTCTTCGTAAGCATTAACTGTATTCGAGCTTGCTAATACATGAGTCCAATATCGAGAATAATCTAGTAGCCCCTGTGCCACTTGTTGCAACAGTGAAAACCGTCCTTCTGGAGTGCCGGTATCTGCGGTTTCACCCCACTCGTTTAGCAAAGTTTGTAGTCTACGTGCGTCTGCTCGTAAGGCTATCTGCAATAAGCTAACCGTCACAATGTCGTTGGTCAACTCTGCCCCATCCGCTCCCTCTAGCTGCACCATAACCCTTTTCTACCTTCCTTTATATATGCCCATTAATAGGGATAACTCGTTCAAATACACGCTGTTTGGCTGGAAGCTAAATTTGAGCCATCTCTGTATATTCAGTCAGTAGCTCCTCATAGGTCAGGCTATCTTGAGCATCCTGGGGACTCCACAATAGCTCAAACACCATCAAGTAATCCGGTGGAATTGCTGCTAGTTTTTGCAGTGATTCTTTCAGTGCAGCCTCGGTCTGGATTTTGTCAAATAAGGGGCGATCGTGGGCAGTGCCCGAAACCAGCGTGACCACAATAAAAGAAGCGGGATCTTCTTCAGGATCGGGCTTAAAATCTCGTCTGTAAACCTTGCCGCCAACGTTGCTCAATGTTTCTACGCTAAATTTACTGCGCTCGGCAACGGAAATTTGATTGAAAAGTGATTCTGCCGCTTCTCGACTTTTTACTGTTTCTGAACTGGCTAAAACATGGCTCCAGTTTTCTGGGCTACGCAAGAGCGCCAAGATAGATTCTTGCATCAGTTGATAAAGTCCTTCCTCTGTGTCTGTGTCTATTTCTAGACTGAACTGAGTCAGGTCTGCCTGAATTTCTCGTGCCTGTGCCAATAGCGCCACTTGTATTTTGCTGACGGTAACAGTGTTGTTGTCAAGCTCTCCGCCAACGCTCGCTCCCCCAAAGCCTGAGCCGCCACTCTTTGCTTTCACTGCTAGATAGGCAAGCAATAAGGCAAAACCCGCGCCACCCATTAATAACAATCCCAAGATAAACACGAAATTGTTAGAGGAGCCATACGCAGTAGTGCCGCCATAGGAAGGGTTGGTGTAGCCAGAAGGACCGACTGGCACCGGAACCACCACTGTACCGCCGCCCCGGTTGTATCGGTAAGGGTCGGACTGGTAGCCACCAGAACTGGGGTTTGAATAGGATGGGCTAGAAGGACGACTGGGGCTGGAGGGACGAGACGGGCTGGAGGGACGAGACGGGCTGGATCGAAAAGAACCGCCGCCACTGCGTCCGCCACTGCTTCTTGCTTGAGCTTCCATATCAACGCTCATCCGTATTTCAGGAGAAGAGCCAGACAGATCGATCGCATTGGCTAAAAAACATCCCATTACCGCTAGGCAGACCCGTTGAATAGCGAAGTACTTCATAAAACACCTGAAATAGCGATCGTGGCTTTGACTTAAAGGTATCTGCCTTAATTTTAGACACCGAAATTTAACGACGCTCTAAACCTCATGATTATTGATGATTCCCCATTTCCCCATGACAATCGCCACTCGTCAATCGCCACTCGTCAATCGCCACTCTTTTTTCCCCTCTCCCATTTCTCATACAAATCAGGGCGGCGATCGCGGGTTCGTTGCTGCTGTTGTTCTGTACGCCATTGGGCGATCGCCTGATGATTTCCTGATCGCAATACCTCCGGCACTTCCCACTCTCGAAACACAGGCGGACGAGTATATTGCGGGTAATCCAACAACCCATCCTCAAAACTTTCCAGCTTTAATGACTCCTCCTTGCCAACAGTTCCGGGCAACAACCGGATCACCCCATTCAGCAATGTCAACGCTGGAATTTCTCCACAAGTCAGCACAAAATCTCCCAAAGACACTTCCCGCGTCACCAAATTCAATACCCGCTCATCGACTCCCTCATAATGTCCACAAATGATGACTAACTGATCGCAATTTGCGGCAAAATCTCGGAACATGCCTTGATGCATCGTTTCTCCTTGGGGAGTCATCATTAGCACCTGCCGCTGGGGCGATATAGGCAGTGATTCAACCGCTGCAAAAATGGGTTCTGGCTTCATCAACATGCCCACCCCGCCGCCATAAGGCTCATCATCCACCCGATGATGTTTATCGGTTGTAAAGTCGCGGGGATTGGTCAGATGCACTTCAGCAATGTGCTTAGCAAGAGCTTTTCCTAGCAGCCCTGAACTTAAAGGAGAGCCAAAAAAATCCGGAAACAGGGTCACAATATCAAAGCGCATAGCTGCGAATCCACACTTAGCTTATGATGAGGGGCGGTTAATCAAGCGCTCTGACTTCAAGTAAAGCTTTGATTGAGGCAAAGCAACTTAGGCAAAGAAACATTTTGAATTGATTTAAACTAAACTTTTAATGATCTGTCATGATGCTGGTTATTTACAAATAACTTTGGGTAATAAGCTTTTAGGCAAAAAACACAGAGTTTGTAAAAGGATCGAAAGTAAGTCAGACTTGTCCGCTCACTTAGCAAGATTGTGTAGATGAGAGCATCAGCATTACCTCGATTATGGTACTCCCTTAATAGAATCAAGGAACACATAAAAGTGAGTAAGAATAGTGTTTCTACAGCCGTTACAAAGCTGTTGGAGCGCTTGTTTTATCCGATGCCGGGGATCAATGCTGCACCTCGGCTACAGTATCAGTCCCTTGGAGAGGAAATGCCCCAATCTACAAAAACCGCCATTATGATCATCGGTGGAGCCGAGGATAAAGTTCATGGGCGGGAGATTTTGCACAGTTTTTTTGTTCGTTCTGGCGCAACGGATGCCCAGATTGCGATTATTCCGTCTGCTTCTCGTGAACCTGCGGTGATTGGTGAACGATACCGCGAAATTTTTACAGAGATGGGCGCAAAGGGAATCGAAATTTTAGATATCCAAGACCGCGCTCAGTGTGAAGACCCGATTTTACAAAGTTATGCCAAAAGCTGCACAGGCGTATTTATGACAGGGGGCGATCAACTTCGGCTCTGTGGCTTGCTGGCAGACACTCCCCTAATGGAGTTCGTTCGTCAGCGGGCACAGCGAGGTGAGATCACTTTAGCTGGCACGAGTGCGGGTGCTGCGGTAATGGGACATTATATGATTGCGGGAGGAGGCAGCGGCGAGTCGCCTAACCGATCGCTGGTGGATATTACTACCGGGCTGGGTATTATTCCAGAACTATTGGTGGATCAGCATTTTCATAACCGGAACCGCATGGCTCGGCTAATGAGCGCGATCGCTGGGCACCCCGATCGCTTCGGGATTGGCATTGATGAAGATACCTGCTCTTTGTTTGAAGGAGATGGGCTGTTACAAGTGATCGGAAAAGGTACAGTAACAATCATTGATCCAAAAGAACTGACTCACACAAACTGGTCTCATATTGGAGCAACCGATCCCCTCAGCATTGGAAATTTACGCATTCACATTCTGGTTCATGGCGACTGCTTTAACCTGCACAAACGTATTCCAATTCATGCTCACTTTGATCATGCTTAAAACCAACGCGCTCCTAGTGATAACAAGGAATAGTCGTTAATTTAGATAAAGCCACCATAATGACGAGCTAACTCAAGACTTTGAGGATTAAATCGTTCAAGGTGAACAGTTTAGACCCCCTATTGCAAAAGAAACTGAATAATTGCTTGCACCAATGAGCAACGACAAATTTCCTCACTTGATGGTTTATCACTTGATGGTTATCACTTGATGAATATGCCAATGTTTACAGCACCAAAGCTTAACTTCCTCGGATAGTGCTATGAAAATACTCAAAATCCAGACATTACGCGGTCCTAACTACTGGAGCATTCGCCGTCAAAAACTGGTGGTGATGCGTCTGGATCTAGAAGAACTGGCTGATCAGCCTTCTAACGTGATTCCGGGTTTTTATGATGGGCTAACTCAGACGCTTCCTAGCTTAGTTGAGCATTACTGTTCTCCAGGATGCCGGGGCGGTTTCCTACAGCGCGTCCAGGAAGGCACGATGATGGGGCACATTGTGGAGCATGTGGCGCTAGAGTTGCAAGAACTTGCTGGCATGACCGTTGGCTTTGGGCGAACCCGCGAAACGGCTGATTTGGGCACCTACCAGGTCGTAATCGAATACATTCATGAACAGGCAGGACGATATGCGGCGCGGGCGGCGGTGCGTCTTTGCCAGGGAATTATTGATCAGGGGATCTATTCTTCAGAAGAATTAGAGAAAGATTTGAATGATCTGCGTCAGTTGGCAGCGGATGTTTCGCTAGGACCTAGCACTGAGGCGATCGTCAAGGAAGCTGAAGCGCGGGGTATTCCCTGGTTTGAACTCGGTGCCCGCCATTTAATTCAGCTAGGGTATGGGGTTCATCAAAAACGGATGCAGGCAACGTTGAGTAATTACACCAGCATTTTGGGTGTGGAGCTTGCCAGTGATAAGGAGGGCACTAAAAGTGTTTTGCGAAATGCCGGAATTCCAGTGCCCCGTGGTACGGTCGTTAACTTTTTTGATGAGCTAGAGGAAGCGGTTGAATATGTGGGCGGCTACCCGATTGTAATTAAGCCGCTAGATGGCAACCATGGGCGCGGCATTACGATTGATATTAATTCTTGGGAGGCGGCGATCGAAGCCTATGATGCCGCCAAAGAAGTCTCGCGATCGGTGATTGTGGAGCGGTTTTATGCAGGGCGAGATCATCGGGTTCTGGTCGTAGATGGCACTGTTGTGGCTGTTGCTGAACGGATTCCGGCTCACGTTGTGGGAGATGGCATTCATACCATTGAAGAACTGGTCGAAGAAACCAACAGCGATCCCCGGCGGGGAGAAGGTCATGATAATGTGCTGACCAAAATCGAACTCGATCGCACCAGTTGGCAACTTCTAGAAAAACAAGGCTATACCGTTGAAACGATCTTGCAAAAAGATGAGGTTTTTTACCTACGGGCAACCGCGAACCTCAGTACAGGCGGCAGTTCGGTCGATCGCACCGATGATATTCATCCCGAAAACCTATGGATTGCCAAACGGGCTGCTAAAACCATCGGGTTAGACATCGCTGGCATCGACATAGTCACCCCAGATATTACCCAACCGCTGCGGGAAGTCGATGGTGTGATTGTCGAAATCAATGCGGCTCCCGGTTTCCGGATGCATGTTTGCCCCAGTGAAGGCATTCCCCGCAACGTTGCCGCCCCCGTGCTAGACATGCTCTTTCCACCGGGCACCCCCAGCCGCGTCCCCATCGTTGCCCTGACTGGAACCAACGGCAAAACCACCACCACCCGTTTAGTTGCCCATATCTTCCGGCAAACAGGGCAAGTAGTCGGCTACACCACCACAGACGGTACTTACATTGGCGATTACATGGCAGAACCGGGGGACAACACTGGACCGCAAAGCGCTCAGTTAATCTTGCAAGATCCCACGGTGGAAGTGGCAATTTTGGAAAGTGCGCGGGGTGGCATTCTCCGCTCTGGTCTAGGGTTTAGTGCGTGTGATGTGGGTGTAGTCCTAAACGTGGCGGCGGATCACTTGGGTTTGGGCGATATTAATACCATTGATCAAATGGCGCGGGTTAAGAGCGTTGTGGCTGAAACCGTCATGCCGAATGGCTATGCAGTTCTCAATGCTGATGATCCGCTGGTAGCCGAGATGGCACGCCGGGTTAACGCTCAGGTTGCCTATTTTTCGATGAATCCTGAGAATGAGTTGATTAGAGCGCATACCCAAAAAGGCGGCTTGGCAGCCGTTCATGAAAATGGATATTTATCGATCCTAAAGGGTGATTGGACGCTGCGAATTGAGCCTGCTGAAAATGTGCCCTTAACGCTGGCTGGACGGGCACCCTTCATGATTGCCAATGCGTTGGCAGCTAGCTTGGCAGCGTTTGCCCAAGGGGTAGACATCAAAGACATTCGAGCAGCGCTGCTGACCTTCCGCGCATCTGCGGCACAAACGCCTGGACGCATGAATTTATTCAATTTGGGCACCTATCATGCCTTAGTGGATTATGCTCACAATGCCCATAGCTATGAGGCGTTGGGAGGATTTGTTCGTAACTGGCCCGGTGAGCGGATTGGGGTAGTGGGAGGTCCGGGCGATCGCCGGGATGAAGATTTTGTTACTCTAGGCACTCTGTCGGCAAATATGTTCGATCGCATCATTGTTAAAGAAGATGACGATACCCGTGGGCGACCCCGTGGTGATGCTGCCCGCTGGATTGCGCGAGGGTTACAACAAGCTAAGCCCGATTGCCGCTATGAGACGGTTCTAGACGAGATTACCGCCATTCAAATGGCTCTAGATAGCGCTCCATTAAACAGTCTGGTGGTTATCCTGCCAGAAAGCGTTGATCGCGCCATTAAATTAATTGAAGTCCGTAAGCCTATTGCTGAACCAGAGTTGGCAACCAGCACCATTGACACATCAGCTTCGTCCTTAGATTCTGAGCAGACTGAAGCCTTGAAAAGCCCTGAAACCGGAGCATCCCTAAGTGCGCGATTAATCGAATGAGAAGCCTAAGAGAAAAGTATCGCTTTAGCTAGGGTGCGCCATAGCCACCGCCGCCCGGAGTTTCAATCACAAATATATCGCCAGCCTGCATCTGGGCTTCTGCTGTGCTGCCTAGGAGTGCGATCGCGCCGTCGTGGTGCTGAATCCAATTACGTCCAGCCATTCCTGGTTCTCCACCCTTTAGCCCAAAGGGTGGCACGGCTCGGCTTCCCGATAGAATGGCTGCCGTCATTGATTCTCGGAATTTAAGTCGCCGCACTACCCCATTGCCACCTTGATAGTGTCCTCCACCGCCACTATGGGAACGAATGGAGAATTCTTCTAGCAAGACTGGAAAGCGCCATTCCAGAACCTCCGGATCGGTGAGGCGGGAGTTGGTCATGTGAGTTTGTACGGCGTTTGTACCATCAAAGCTCGCACCTGCACCCGATCCGCCGCAAATAGTCTCGTAGTATTGATAGTGCTGATTGCCAAACGTGAAATTATTCATTGTGCCTTGGGCTGCTGCCATCACGCCCAGCGCCCCGTATAACGCATTGGTGACCACTTGCGAGGTTTCCACGTTACCCGCAACCACCGCAGCCGGGTAGTGAGGATTAAGCAAACAGCCTTGGGGGACAATGATCTCTAAGGGCTTCAAACATCCAGCGTTCAAGGGGATATCATCTTCAACCAAGGTGCGGAAAACATAGAGAACAGCGGCTTTGCAGACTGCCAGGGGTGCATTGAAGTTATTGGGCTGTTGGGGCGAAGTGCCTGTGAAATCGATTTTGGCACTGCGGGTTTCTGAGTTGATCGCGATCGCCACCCGAACCTCACACCCATTATCCATCGTGACCGTGAAACTGCGATCTGTCGCCTCTCGACCTAATCTATCAATCACTCGCCGCACCGCAGATTCAGCATTGTCCTGCACATACTGCATATAGGACTGCACCGTCTTTAAGCCAAAATGCTGCACCATTGCCTGCAACTCCTGCACCCCTTTGGCATTAGCGGCAACTTGTGCTTTCAGATCTGCCAAGTTTTGCGCTGGATTGCGAACAGGATATTCGCCAGCACTCAGCAATTCCAGCAACTCAGCCTCTCGAAAATCTCCTTGCTCGATCAGTTTGAAATGATCAATGAGTACCCCCTCTTGGTCAATCGACACGCTATTGGGAGGCATGGAACCCGGCGTGATGCCGCCAATATCGGCATGATGTCCACGGGATGCAACGAAGAAGAGGGGCGAGGGGTAAGAGGCGAGGGGTGAGGGGCGAGGAGTAAGAATATTGGATTGTTCTGCTTCCTGTTTCTCTAAAAAGATAGGGGTGATGACGGTGATGTCGGGTAAGTGAGTGCCACCGTTGTAGGGATTGTTCAAAATATAGACATCGCCAGGGCGGAAGGTATCGCCGCGATTCCCTTTGGGATCGTGGAACGAATCGCGGATCAAACTTTGGACGCTTTCGCCCATGGAACCGAGATGCACCGGAATGTGAGGCGCATTCGCGATCAGTTGCCCTACCTGATCAAACACAGCGCAGGAGAAATCGAGCCGCTCTTTAATGTTGACAGAGTAGCTGGTGTTTTGTAGAGTCACGCCCATCTGCTCAGCGATCGCCATAAACAAATGATTGAAAATTTCGAGGAGAACGGGATCGGGCTTTAAGGGTTGAGTTTTGAGTTTTGAGTTTTGAGTTTTGAATGGCTGAATCTGGGTCAAGATTAATTCTCCTTGCTCCATCACCTGTGCGTGCCAACCGGGTTCAATCACATTGGTGCCGGTGGTTTCTAGGATGAGGGCAGGTGCGGAAATGATATCGCCGGGACGGAGGAGATCGCGCTGATATAGGGGCACAAACTGCCACTGATCGGCAATGTACATAGGGCGGGTGGCGATCGGTTGTAAAGGCTCGGTGCGGGACAGTTTGGGCATCGGTTCATTCAATGCTGTCATACTGCCTACCACTTCTACAGAGACAGCTTCGACGATCAAGGGTTTGTCTGGGAAAATGAAGCCGTAGCGTTGATGATGAGCCGCTTCAAATCGGGCGAACATTTCAGCCATGCTACCGGATTTCACCATGAGGGCAGAGTCGGTGCCTTCGTAACGCAGATGGGCGTTGGCTGAGATGTGAAGGGATGCTGCAAGATCGGGGTTTTGGCGGATCAGTTCGGTGGTTGCAGTGGCGGTAAGTTGGGCGATCGCGGCTTCTAGATCAGGCAAAGCAGTCTTGGTTAAAGCAATCTCAAGAGAAAGTTCGCGGATGACGCTTTGGTTTGCCAAACCCATGCCGTAGGCGGATAGTACTCCAGCGTAAGGATGAATAAAAATTTGCTGAATGCCTAGATTTTGGGCGATCGCGCAGGCATGTTGTCCCCCCGCACCGCCAAAACAGCACAGTGTGTATTCCGTGATGTCATAGCCGCGCTGCACCGAGATTTTTTTAATCGCATTTGCCATTTTTTCAACGGCGATCGCCAAAAAACCTTCTGCCACTTGTTCGGGTGATCGGGAGTCGCCTGTTGCCTGATGAATTTTCACGGTCAATTCTGTAAACTTCCGCTGCACCACTTCCCCATCCAGCGGTAAATTTCCCGCCGCTCCAAAAACCATCGGAAAAAACTCTGGCTGCACCCGCCCTAGCATCAAATTACAATCTGTGACCGTCAGCAAACCGCCTTGGCGATAGCAAGCAGGGCCCGGATTTGCTCCCGCCGACTCTGGACCTACCCGATACCGCGCCCCATCAAATTTCAGGATGGAACCGCCTCCCGCTGCGACCGTGTGGATTGACATCATCGGCGATCGCAGCCGTACTCCCGCCACTTCTGTTTCAAACGTGCGCTCATAGTCCCCGGCATAGTGCGCTACGTCCGTTGAAGTGCCGCCCATATCAAAGGTAATAATTTTTTTAAGCCCAGCCTGTTTGCAGGTTTGCACTGCGCCTACGATCCCACCAGCCGGACCTGACAAAATGCTGTCTTTCCCTTGAAAAGATTTGGCACTTGTTAAGCCACCGTTGGATTGCATGAAAAAAAGCCGAGGCAAGAGGTGAGCGGCGAGCGGCGAGAAAGTTTCTGTTTGCCCCTTGCCCCTTGCCCCTTGCCTCTCTCCTAATTCTGCTGCCACTTGCTCAACGTAGCGTCGCAAAATGGGCGACAGGTAGGCATCAACAACAGTCGTATCACCGCGACTGACGAGTTTCATCAAGGGACTGACTTGATGAGACACAGAAATTTGGCTAAACCCGATCGCCTGTGCGAGTTCTGCAACTTGCTGCTCATGTTTAGGATAGCGGTAGCCATGCAAAAACGCGATCGCGCAAGCACGAATGCCACTGTCATAGGCAGTTTTCAGTGATGTGATTAACTGCGTTTCTACAGCGGCGGTGATAGCGATCAGTTCTTCACCGTGAGCGCTATGGCGTTCATCCACTTCAATGACTTGCTCATACAGCATTTCGGGCAGAACAATTTGTAAGGCGAAAATATTAGGACGATGCTGGTAGCCGATCCGCAGCACATCCCGAAAGCCTTTTGTGGTGATAAATAAAACGCGATCGCCCTTGCGTTCCAATAGTGCATTCGTCGCCACAGTGGTGCCCATTTTGATCGCCTCAATTCGCTCCTCCGGAATCGGTGCCTCCGCAGAGATGCCTAAAATTTCGCGAATACCTTGAATGGCAGCATCCTGGTAGCGTGGGCTGTCGGACAACAGCTTGTGTACTGAGAGCGTCCCATTAGGATGCCGCGCCACAATATCGGTAAAAGTGCCACCGCGATCGATCCAAAATTGCCAGCGCTTCAGGGTTTCAGCAGTCATATTTTGATTGGAGGGATTCTCTTACAGACAGAATGCAAGAATTAAACGGAGCATGATTTGCATCACTTGAAGTATCAGGAATAATCACACTTGAGAAGGGGTGTTTATCACCTGTCAGAGATGGAAATAACGGGATACTCAATTGTATCGAAGCCCTTAGTTAAGTATCTGCCATGAACGCCACCACCCTTAACGAATTGCCCCTTGAAAAGATTGTTGAACGGATTTTAGCGACGCGTCAAATTACCCGTGCGGATCAGCATTCACTATTAGCGTTGAGTAATTTGAATGCTCAAGAAAAGCTACTGATTAATCGCCTATTCGATCGCCTACGGATGGGATTACTCAAGGTTGTAGATTAACTAAAAGCCTGCTGCTGTGCCTTCCCCCCGTGGATCGGCGGCTCCTTCTAACCAACCGTCACTCGTGCGAAGAATAATAGTGGCATTGCCCCAGCCTGATCGCTCTTCAATCGTGTGTCCACGGCGGCGTAATTCTGCCAACGTCAGCGGATC
Organism: Sivoneniella epilithica UHCC 1019; assembly: GCF_040830845.1. NCBI lineage: Bacteria > Bacillati > Cyanobacteriota > Cyanophyceae > Leptolyngbyales > Leptolyngbyaceae > Sivoneniella > Sivoneniella epilithica. The sequence goes on along the minus strand of NZ_JBFPDP010000029.1, from coordinate 1,811 downwards.
AAATCCATTTTTTTCTACCATCAGTTTGTCCGGTAGCCATTGATGATGCAGCCGAGAAGCCGCCACTGCACCGCGAGCATCCATATCATAAACCAATACATTTAGGACAATTTGTAAAACTGTTGTAATAATAGTGCTGCCACCTGGTGCCCCAGCAACCAATCGGACTTGCCCATTTTCTGTAACGATGGTGGGAGTCATACTTGAAAGAGGGGTTTTGCGGGGAGCGATCGCGTTTGCCGTACTACCCACTAAGCCAAACGCATTGGGCGTGTTAGGAGCGATCGCGAAATCATCCATTTCATTGTTTAAGACAATACCTGTGCCCGCTGCAACTACCCGTGCGCCAAAGCCTAGGTTCACAGTAAAGGTGAGGCTGACGGCGTTGCCAGCTTGATCCACGACGCTCAAATGGCTCGTGTCTGCCGATTCTTTGCCAGACAAACGCTTCAGCAATGCTGGATTAGCAGGCTTCACTTGGCTCGATGGTCTCGCCTTGCTCAAATCAATCTCTGGGCGACGCTTTTCGGCATAGGCAGGGCTAATCAAAGCCGCAACAGGCACCTGAACAAAATCTGGATCACCCAAAAATTGGGCGCGATCAGCATAGGCAATTCGCATACTTTCGCCCATCCAGTGCAGCGCGTCGGGATGATGCCAGTCTAATTTTTTGAAACTAGCACCCCCGACAGCGCCACTCAGTAGATTTAACATTTGTAGCAGATGCACACCACCGGAAGAAGGCGGCGGCATGGAGCAAACTCTCACTGTTTGAAAAGTGCCGCAGACTGGAGTGCGCCAAATTGGGCGATACTGCTGCAAATCTTGCTGGGTGATGATGCCGCCATTAGTTGCCATATCCCGGGCGATCGCGCTGGCAATACTCCCCGTATAGAAGCTACTCGGCTCTTGGGCGATCTTACTTAAGGTCTTTGCCAAATCGGTTTGAACTAGTATCTCTCCAATTTCAGGGAGCTTTCCCGATGGCAAGAAGATCTGCCGAGTTGACGAGTTGGTTTGCAAGGCAGGATTACGAGCGATCGCAGCAGCTAGTTTAGGTGTGATCACAAACCCCTTTTTTGCGAGGGCGATCGCAGGTTGCACTACAGTTTTCCAGGGTAGCTTGCCATACTGGCGATGCACTTCAGCCAAACCCGCCACTGTTCCTGGAACCCCCACTGCCAAATAGCCTTCCGTGCTGGCTTTAGGACGTACGTTTCCAGATGCATTCAAATACATTTTGGAAGTAGCTACCAAGGGTGCCCGTTCCCGAAAATCAAGCGCTTTAGTCTCACCCGTAGTGCCCACCCGCAAGAGCAAAAAGCCACCCCCACCTAGTCCAGCTGAGTAAGGTTCCACAACAGAAATCGCAAAGGTGGTTGCCACGGCTGCATCTATAGCATTGCCGCCCTGCTGCAACATTGCCAATCCAGGTTGACTTGCCAAAGGATGAGCCGAAACGACCATTCCTTGCCTTCCTCGACTGAGCAAGCTGGAATTTTGTGCTAGCCCAACAGGTGGTATTGCGCCAATAAAAACTGCCGAAACTACTTGAAAAACTGGAATAAGCCGCACAATCGTCACCATACTGGATTTTCCAACAGCTAACTATCCAAGTTACGTCATTGAACCTTATCTGAAACAGCTAAGTCTTTATCAACTAGGCTCAACCACTTCATATCTTGCAGAATAGATAATCAACAAGGAGTCAGCTTATTACCTCGCAGATAACAATACAAACGACAAGAGGCTCCCATCAGGTAGATGAGAGCCTCTTGAGAACGATTAACCTGGCATCGAGCTATTTTTGC
>NZ_JBFPDP010000028.1:0-66864 GCF_040830845.1 Sivoneniella epilithica UHCC 1019 | reverse complement strand
GAGTTTTGAGTTTTGAGTTTTGAGTTTTGAGTTTTGAGTTTTGAGTTTTGAGTTTTGAGTTTTGAGTTTTGTTCGCGTAGTGTCCTCCGTAGAAGATATTTTGAATTTTGAGTTCGCAATTCGCAATTCTTAAATCTTCGTCTCTCGTCTTTAATCCAATTCTTCGCGCACTAACTGCACTAACTTTTCAGCTGCGCCGGGTTGTCCACGGACTGCCCGGAGTTCATTTCGCATGGTTTGCAATGTTTCAGGATGCTCTAAGTAGTGCGTTACTTTTGCTGCAACGTCTTGGGGTTGAAACTCGCCATACCATTCTGGGACAATTTCCCGCTTTGCCCAAATGTTGGGCCACGCTCTCAACTTGGGACGAAGAGAAGCCAGCCAGCTAATGAATGTTGCCATGCTCGTTCCGATCGCGGGGAGATTTACCAATAATCCGGGCAATCCGTCCCACGCTCGCATGAGGTCGAGTTGATGCATGGGCACTAGCACCAGCATTGGAACGGCTAAAGCACCCAGTTCAGCCGTGTTTGCCCCAATCGTGGTCAGGCAAATAGTGCAGCGAGACAGCACATCATAGGCGGGAAACTGGTTCCATAAAAGAACCTCGGTGCCCGCGATCGTTCTCAAACAGGGGAGTTGGTCGGCAGTATCAGGAATGACGAGGGTTGCCGATGCCCAACCAAGCTTTTGAATGATTGGATTGTGGGCTGGATCAGCGTAGGCAGCAAGGGGCTTTAGATCTAAAGAGGGTGCGACTGGAATCACAAATTGGGCGGTGGGATAGGTTTGATGCAGATGATCTGCGATCGCCAGAGTCAGCGGCACTCCCAAAGTTAACTTCATCGGTTTGGAGCCGGGGAGCAGTCCAATCAGCAGTTCCGTAGTGTCAATAGACTGATTTTCGTCGTCACTCTTGCCTGCTTCTGCCATTAAATCGCCAACAACGGTAAATTTATCGGCATATTTGGGGGCAACGCGATCGCAAATCTTCGAGTTCATCACGCCAAAGCGATCGACGAGGGAATGCCAACGTGCTTCCCATTCGGCATAAATTACCGTGCGATAGCCCATCCGTTTGCCAATCACCACTGGAAAAAACTGATCGCCGCCCAAAAACAGCACAACACCGTGAGATCGCCAATCCCAGTGATCTTGAGTGTTGCCGAATAGCAAAAATGGAAAAAACTGAGCCGCTTCCTGGACGCGATCGATTTCAGCAAAGCGACGGGCGATCGCGCCTTCCTGTCCGCTAGCATTAGCACAGGGCGACAGCACCACCGAAATTCTCACCTGTGTGCGATCGTTTCCTAGTTGGCGGCGCAGTTCCTTGACCACGGGATGCACCCAAGTTGCCAATTCTCCAGGACCGTTCGACAAAATCAAAATATCAACAGGCTGATTCACCAATGCAAAATCCTTTTACCTGAACGATACAATACAGGCACTTTAGCCGCGATAGAGAACCTTTTAACCCATGACATTGAGCCAAATCAACATACGAACGGCTGTTCCCGGTGATGAAGCCGCGATTTTTAGCTTGATTCGGGCACTCGCCGCCTATGAAAACCTGACGGAGCAGGTGACAGGCAGTGAAGCAGGGCTACGATCGCATTTGTTTAGCGATCGCCCCTATGCTGAAGCTATTTTGGCAGAAATCAATGATTCTGCCGTGGGATTTGCCCTATTTTTCTACAACTACTCTACCTTTCTCACCAAACCAGGCATTTATCTAGAAGATTTATTCGTCTTGCCAAACTACCGCAGTCAAGGAATTGGCAAAGCGCTACTCGTGTATCTCGCTCAACGGGCGATCGCCCAAGAGTGCGGACGACTAGAATGGAGTGTGCTGGATTGGAATGAACCCGCGATCGGCTTTTATCAAAAAATGGGGGCAACTCTGCTTCCCGATTGGCGTATTTGTCGCGTGACAGGCGACGCATTAGGGCAAATGGCATTAGGAAAAAGGACGAATTCATGAAGGTCTATCGAATTCCAGTTTTATCCGACAATTATGTGTTTCTGCTGCATGATGCGGAGTCCAATAGTGCAGCCGTGGTCGATCCGGCGATCGCGGAACCCGTTTTGCAAACGCTGAAGGAACTGGGGGCAAAGCTGGTGGCGATTTTCAATACCCATCATCATCATGATCATATTGGCGGTAACCCAAAATTGTTACAGCACTTTCCAAATGCGATCGTCTATGGCGGTGTGGAAGATCGGGGCAGAATTCCCGGACAACAGATATTTTTACAAGACGGCGATCGCGTTTCGTTTGCTAATCGCACGGCAGCGGTTTTCTTCGTTCCCGGTCACACTCGCGCCCATATTGCCTACTATTTTCCGCCGATAGTTCCCGGTGAAATGGGCGATTTGTTTTGCGGTGATACCTTGTTTTCCGGTGGCTGCGGCAGATTGCGTGAAGGTACGCCAGCGCAAATGGTGGAATCCTTGGGCAAACTGCGAACTCTTCCAGACAGCACCTATGTTTGGTGTGCCCACGAATATACCCTAAAAAATCTTCAGTTTAATTTAACGGTGGATAGCAGCAACCCGGATTTGCAACGACGATTTGCTGAAGTAAAGCAAATGCGAGATCGCCACGAACCGACCATTCCCGCCAATCTGGGTATGGAAAAACGCACCAATCCTTTTCTTCGTTGGGATGCACCCGAACTGCAAACCGCGACCCAATCCGCCAATTCCATTCAAACCTTTGCTCGTTTACGCGGCATGAAAGACCACTTTTGAAGCAATATGGCAACGGATGAATAGGGTAGGGCGAAAATATTCTTGAGGAATAACGGAAATAACGGACGGTTGTTTTGACCTTTTCTTGTACTGCTATACAGATAAAGTGATGAGCGAGTTTGAGCAAACTGAAAAACAGAAGATGCTGGCAGGGGAATTATATCTGGCAACCGATCCAGAACTGGTCGCCGAGAATAAACGCGCTAGTCGATTGCTCCGCCAGTATGCTCAAACCACCCTCGAAGAGCCAGAACTACGCCAACAAATTTTGCGAGATCTGTTGGGCAGAGTAGGCGAGGCTGCGAACATTGTGCCGCCGTTTCACTGCGATTATGGCAGCAATATTTTTATCGGCGATCGCTTTTATATGAACTACGGCGGAGTAATTCTCGACTGCAACACTGTTCATATCGGCAATGATGTCCTCTGCGCTCCCTATGTGCAAATCTACACAGCAACTCATCCCACCGATCCAACGGTTCGCCTGACCGGAAGAGAACTTGCCGCCCCAATCACCATTGGTAACACAGTCTGGATCGGCGGCGGGGCGATCATCTGCCCTGGAGTCACCATTGGCGACAACACCACAATCGGGGCAGGAAGTGTGGTCACTAAGGATATTCCAGCCAACGCGATCGCAGTCGGAAATCCGTGCCGAGTGATTAAAACTCTGGAAAAGTGCTGAGTTTAGAGTTCGGAGTTCAGAGTTCGGAGTACAAAGTTTTTGGCATCCTTTTTCCTTGTCCCACGCGCCACTCGCCACTCGCCACTCACCTTTCACCCCATTCCGTGTATTCTGGGTTAGGAACTTTTACGAAACGAATGGGAACGATCCGTGCTTGACTTAAGGCAAATCCGAGAAAATCCAGAATGGGTGCAAGAAAAGCTGAACCAGCGCAGCGGTAGCTACGACGTGCAGCCGATTCTGGAACGCGATCGCCAGCAAAAAGAGCTAGAAAAAACCCGTTCCCAACTGCAAGCCCGCAGCAACGAAATTGGCAAATTAGTCGGGCAAAAACTGAAAGCAGGCAGCAAACCCGATGATACTGAAGTGCTGACCTTAAAGACTGAAGGCAATCAGATTAAGGCGCAACTGGGCGAACTAGAGCCGCAAGAAAAAGAGTTGAAAGCTGAGATTGAATCGCTGCTGCTGACTTTGCCCAATGTGCCCAGCGAGACTACGCCCATCGGCAAAGACGAAACCGAAAATGTGGAGGTTCGGCGGTGGGGCGATGAGTATAAACCGCAGAGTACAACGCTGTTGCCCCATTGGGAAATTGCTGAAAAGCTAGGAATTTTGAACAGCGATCGCGCCACTAAAATTGCCCAAAGTCGCTTTATTGTGCTGTTGGGAGCTGGAGCCGCCTTAGAACGGGCGCTGATCTCTTTTATGCTCGATCGCCAAACTGCCGCAGGCTATACCGAAGTGTTGCCGCCGCTCTTGGTCAACACAGATTCGCTGACCGCCACCGGACAACTGCCCAAGTTCGCCGAAGAAAGCTTTCAGTGCAAAGACGATGATCTGTGGCTGATTCCGACCGCAGAAGTGCCCGTCACCAACCTCTACCGCGACGAAATCTTGTCAGCAGACGACTTGCCCATTTTCCACTGCGCCTACACGCCCTGCTTTCGGCGTGAAGCAGGTAGCTATGGACGCGATACCCGTGGGCTAATTCGTTTACATCAATTCAACAAGGTGGAACTGGTGAAGCTCGTCAAACCGGAGACATCTGAACAAGAACATCAAGCTTTAGTACAAAACGCTGAAGCCATTTTGCAAGCTTTGAAACTGCCCTATCGCGCGATCGAGCTTTGTACTGGTGATCTTGGCTTTGGCGCAGCGAAATGCTATGACCTGGAGGTGTGGCTCCCTTCTGCCAATACCTATCGCGAAATTTCTAGCTGCTCTAACTTTGGGGATTTTCAGGCGCGACGCGGCAATATTCGCTTTAAGGAATCGGGGCAAAAAGGGACTCAGTTTGTTCACACGCTCAACGGCTCCGGCTTAGCGGTCGGTCGGACGATGGCAGCCGTGCTAGAAAACTATCAACAGCCTGATGGATCAGTCCGCATTCCAGACGTGTTGCAACCCTACCTAAACCGCGAAGTGCTGTGATTTGTATAGTTAAAGTCTGATGATGAATGCTGGCGATCGCTCATTTGCGATTCATGCCGTAGAATTTCTGGCGCTGCTGAATGAGAATATGATTTACTGAGGGACAGGCACATCACCAAATTTGAGGTAGTGAAGTAGCAACCAAATTGAATGTTTAAGGATTTCTACGGACTTGGAATAACACAACGTTTTGCGATGCAACCGAGCCAGATAGGGTCGAAAGCGGGTGTTTTCTCCCTCAACCCGAGTCATGTACGTCTTGCTGACAATTTGGTCGCCCTCTGGAATAAATCCTGGATAAACAGACCACCCTAAGTCCTTCGGCAACGCTACGCGAACGGTGACATAGAAGTAACACTTCCAAGTCGCAACGATCGCCCACAACGGACGAAAGGTGTCAGCACTATGATCACCCAAAGCCCATCCTAAAATCCCCTTTTTGAAGTGGTCAACGGCAGTCCACAGCCAAATTTTGTTTTTTTGACCCCACAAACGTTTCTAACTCGTCTAGCCCACCAACGTCAGGAGGAACCTCTGGATCGTAAGCATCGGGTAACAGTTCACCGATTTGTTTGACCCAAGTAATGATGGTCGTATGGTGCACTCCTTTAACCCGCTCAATGCCTCGAAAACCCATGCCGTTAACATCCATCGTGAGGCACTCCCGCTTAAACTCCTCTGAATAACTGGAAGCAGGATCATTAAGTTGCGATAAATTGCCACCGACAGGTCTTACAGATGTAATTTTGTTTCCCTCTTTGCTTACCGTTTCTACTGACCTCACTTGAACCGCATTCGGGACACTGCATTGCTTTTACCCTGATTTCATATTTCTATTATGCAACGCCGCCTTATCTACTAATCAACTTGATTTGGGGTTATATGGAGATACACCATCAGTGGTAGGGCGATCGACAGGGCTGAAAACCAAAATCATCAATCAAACTCGTGTCGGTCAAGATGCCTGGTTGATTACCAAAAAGGATGGTTCTAAGTCCGTTGAGGAACTCAGGTGGCAAAAGGTTGGGGTCGCAAAGGGCACTCTGGCTATTGGGCAGGGCAATCGGCAGCAGCCTACGCTCGGATCTTGGGACACGCCACTCGACAGGTGCAGCACGTGGGGACAGTCGGACTACAGGATCAACGGAAGCCCTTTTCGGCGGCGGCGGCGATGCTTCTAGGCATTTCAGGTTGGTTTGAAGCAGAATTGGTTTATCGACATAAAGTTGCGGTGAGCCGTAATTAGTCCCCTAGAAAAGCGGGTTCCAATACGTTGCAGTAGTACGGGAATTGTCAGGGCTGGACGATATGCTGTGTTGTTCCAGCCCTGCGATCGCCTTCTCTCAATGATGAACAGGTGGGCTGCCAAAAGCTACCAGGTTCAGCCATTTGCTGACTTGCTACCAACTGAACACTGCCGTCTTTGTCCACCATCACACTATCTGCTTCTATCAAGAGCGAAGGAGTAGAGGGGTGTGAGGGGAGAGGGGGAGAGGAGTCAGGCAGGGATGTGGGAGTAGAGGGGTGAGTATTTTCGGTTCCCACTTCGACCCAAGAAGCAATACCTTCGCTGCTCTGCAACGGCTCTAGCGGATTCTCTGGTAAGCCGCCCCGCCCCGTCACGGTAAACGAACTTTGCCGGAAGCCACTTCCTGCTGCACATTTCTGATCAATCCGGTTGGAGGGATCGACTAAGCCGCCGGGCAACTGCTGCAATCCTCGACTCGGATCAACGCCGAGGGTGTTAATCGCCACCACTCCGCTCACGCCAAAGGTAGAACTGGCGGTAATGTCGCTAAACTCCGTCAGCCTTGGACGAAACTGTAATCCATAAATTCCCTGGGCGGTAATGTTGACCTGTCCCCCGCTGCCCGTAAACGCATTTGCCGTAATATCACTATTCTCCCCTTTCACCCCAATAATGAATCCCCTTGGCGCATTAATGTTGATGTTGCCGCCGTTGCCGCCTGCCTCTGCGGTGCCTGCTGTTGCCGAAATTTGGCTGCCCCGCCGCATCAGTAAAAGATCTTGGATTGTCAAATTGATGTTGCCCCCATCTACGGTGGCAGACTGAGCATCAAGAACCCCTTGATCCAGGCGAAGTTGTGGGGTGGTAATAAAAATATCTCCCGCTTCACCAGATGCCAGAGATCGGACAACGATGCCGCTATTGGCACTGGCGGACAGGCGATCGCTATTAAAGGTTGGATCAATCCCAGCGATCGCGACCTGATTTCGAGCATTCACTGTGATAGTTCCGGCTTTGCCTGTGCCTTCGGTCGCCGCACCCAACTGGCTACCGTTTCGCAACTCAACGGTATTGGCATTCACTGTGATACTGCCACTATCTCCAGAGGCGATCGTCCGAACATCGATCAGCGCACCATTCAATAGGCGAAGGGCATCGGTGTTCACTAGAATATTTCCACCCCGACCCGACCCAAGAGTGGCTGAAATCAGCCCACTGGGTTCTTGGGTTTGCAGATTGATATCGGAAATGGTGACACTATTGGCATTCACCCGAATGTCACCCGCTGTGCCTGCTGTTTCGGTTGTTGCCAGGAATTTGGCTCCATTTTTCAACTCAACCTTGTCAGCCGAGACGTTGATATCATTGCTATTGCCGCTGCTGCCAGTCAGCGATCGACTGGCAATGAAGGAGTTATCAAACGTAAGCCCCTGACTGACATTGATGAGAATTTCGCCAGCACTTCCAGCACCTTGACTAGAGGTGTTGAGTTGAGTTTGGGCATTGGCTTCAAAATTCTGAGTCAGAATTTGGATGGTTCCACCATTACCAATAGCACTGGACTCAACATAACTCGCTATATCGGCACTGTTGAGAACCACGAGATCGCTGGCATCAACTGTAATATTTCCAGCATCCCCATTGCCTAGCGTCGAGGCATTCAGTTGTCCCCGGTTCATCACTTCAAAGATTTTTGTGAAGACTTGAATATCTCCACCCTGTCCAACCGATTCGCGATCGACAAAGCTGATGATGCTGCCGCCATCAATCTTTACCTGTTCACGAGTGTTGATTACAATATTTCCCGCATTGCCACGCCCCTGAATACCAGACTGAAGTGCAGATTCAGAAGTCCGCAGTTCTACGGTGTTTGCAGAAATGCGAATATTACCTGCATTGCCAACCCCTGTGTTGGTCAAAATACTCAACGCTTGGGCTTCGTTAAAGATGACGCGATCTCGAACATCCACCACAATATTACCCGCATTGCCCCGTCCCAAGCTGGCAGTCCGTAGCTGCGCTCCATCAGTCAAGCTCAAGTCACCAGCGGAAATTTGCAGAGTGCCACCCGATCCCACTCCAGTCGGATTGACCCCGGTGATAATGGCGCTAGCGGTTCCACTTGCCTGACTACCGCCTGCCAGGGTGATTTCATTCTGCGCGACGAGGACTATATTTCCTGAGTTTCCTTGTCCTGCTGTGAGAGATTGAATTTGAGAACGATTGAGCGCGATCGCCTTGGCAGTGATTTGAATCGTGCCACCCTGACCAATTCCTGTTGGTAAAACATTACTTTCAATCGTGGAGCCGTTGTTGAGCGTGACGCGATCGCGCGCCTGAATGAAAATATTTCCAGCATTTCCTTCTGCTATTGTGTTGACCAAAATTCTGGCACCGTCATTAATGTCCAGAGAACCCGTAATGATCCGCAAGTTGCCACTGTTGCCTGTAGAGTTTGGCAGGACGGCATTGATGATCGCACTGTTGGGCAAAATGTTGGAACTTCCGCCAATCGTCACTTGCTGGGTGGCATTCAGCGTGATGTCTCCTGCTTGCAGATTGGCACCATTTCCCGTCATTCCAGACAGCAACAAACTGCCGTCAATATCAATATTTTGACCCGTGATCGTTATCGCTCCCCCTTGATCGGCGCTGACATCAATGATGCTGTCGTTGCGGAGGGAGACATTCCCCCGAAGAACATTGGCTGGAAAACTCAAGCTCAATCCATCACTTAGATTCAGCCCAACTGTACCTGAAGCAGACAGCCCCCCAATTTCTACTCGTCTACCGGGTGAAATAATGAATGACCCATTGAGATCAATATCTCCTCCCACTAAAGCCACGTCGGTAAACAGACTATTGACTCCTGCGCTGATTTGCCATGCTGCCTGAATCTTGCCAGGTGTTTGTCCAAACTGCAATCCAATCGGCACACTGACCGTCAGTAGGGGAGCCGCATCACGGCTGTCAAATACTGTCCCATCTTGAAAATGCATCCGCTCGGCAGTAGTGGCTAAAAATGCGCCACCATTCAATAGTGTGGCTCTGGAACCAAAGACAATGCCATTCGGGTTGAGCAAAAAGAAATTTCTGGGAGTGAGGTTAAAGGCGGGATCGAGGGTTGCGATCGCGCCGTTGATGTTCGAGATAAACGGTTGCCCAACTCCAGTCACGCGCACAATCACATTTTGAATCGCGGGATTGGTGATGAATGCCGCAACATCTCCATTCGGTAGAGAAAATTGTAGGAAACTATGGAATAAATTGCTGCCTCGCGTGGTGCCGTTGATGATTCCGCAAGTGCCACCTGCTCCAGCACAAGCTCCGATCGCTTGAGTACCCAAGGTTGCATCGGGCACAATTTGAGCTTGAATGGGTAGGGAAACGAAAATAGCAGAAACAGTAGCGCTAGCAAGGGTGAGGCGGTGCAACAGGTTCAGCGGCATGATGGATAGCAGCGGTAGTAGAGGTGCGGTTATTCTACCAGCAGGGTTAAGGATGATTCATTAAAATTCGCTGCCTGCCTGAGCCAAGTCAAAAGTATCTACAAAATCACCTCATGAAGTTTTTAGTAGCTCCTAAATGCGGCAAACTGTGGCAAAATCACTGCCATGCTTCATCCTTTGCAACCCGGACAAATTATCACTAGCCCCGGCTGCCATTTTAGCTATCGAGTAGTTGGCGCGTGCTGTCGCTTGTTCGATCGCGAACAGTTGCCTTGGCCCTGCTGTCGGTTGCAGTGGCACAGCAAAGAACCCAGTTGGCGGCGAATTGGACGACGGCTAATTTTAGATATGGCGAGTCGCGCTCATCCTACTTATAGCGTTGAACTGTTGGGGCAAGGGGGCGATCGCTCCCTGTCCAATCCATCGGAGCCAATGATTTTGACCTGTTATTGGGTAAAACTGCCGCAGCCGATGAATGAATGGTGGTATTCCGATCGCCTCAAACGAGAGATGCTGCTGTCTATCCAGCCTCCTGCACCCATGACTCGGCTGGCAACCTGCTCTACCACGGTTGGCACCGCCGATGACACTAAAACAGCCGGATAAACCGCCGTTCCCCATTCTGGGTGCAGCAGAATAGAACAGCCATCAATTTCCAGGGTGTTGTATCCCAAACACGCTCTGACCACCGCAACATCATCGATGGATCGCCCTGCTTGAGAGCGCATCGGTAAACCAGTTTTTGGATCAAACAAATCGGCATCGTATCCCTGATTTTGTAGTGCTGCTGCGATCGCGCCGCCTGTTTGCAAAAAGCGATCGCGCAATAAATGCTTTTGCGTTTCTGTCATCAGCGATCGCTCCATCAACCCGCAGCCGGACTGCTGTAGCACAATCAATACAGACGCGATCGGACACGACCAACCGGGCAAGAGTTGATCGGCATACCGATACATAAACGGGCTAGGCGGATGAACCGAATAAAGCATCGGAAGAACACTGGATAAAAAGAAGGACGCAATTTGAATGCGCCCTTATCACCATATTATTAAAACGGGCGAGGAGGGATTCGAACCCCCGACACCGTGGTTCGTAGCCACGTGCTCTAGTCCACTGAGCTACACACCCCTATCAGCTTTGCTATAGTAGCATATTCAATTCACATGACACAAAATTTTCTTTCTCTTTCTGACAATCCTTCTGCGGCGCTAACTCACCTAGATGAACAGGGACAGGCGCAGATGGTAGATGTTTCTGGTAAAGCTCAAACCGTCCGAGAAGCGATCGCGGTAGGACGAGTGCGAATGTTACCCGAAACCCTCACCGCGATCGCGGCTGGCAATACGCCCAAAGGGGATGTTCTGGCAACGGCGCGACTGGCAGGGATTATGGCAGCCAAACAAACCGCTAATCTGATTCCCCTCTGCCATCCCCTGCCCATTCACAAAGTAGATGTGCAGATTACGCCCAATCCCAACCTGCCGGGATATCACATTCAAGCGATCGTCAAAATCAAAGCCGAAACTGGGGTAGAAATGGAAGCCCTCACTGCCGTGGCGATCGCGGCTCTAACGCTTTACGACATGGCAAAAGGGTTAGAAAAATCAATTTGCATTGAAGATATTCACCTGCTCAGTAAAACAGGCGGTAAGTCCGGTGACTATCACAACCAGGATTAAAGTACGAATTCCGAAGTGCGAATTCCGAATTCAAAACTCAATAGTCACCACTCGCCATTCGCCATTCGCCATTCATTATGTTGCAAACCATTTCCACTCAGCCTTTCCTCGATCAACAGCCGGGAACTTCTGGACTTCGTAAAAAAGTTTCCGTGTTTCAGCAGCCACACTATCTGGAGAATTTTGTTCAGTCGATTTTTGACAGTTTGAAGGAGTTTGCCAGAAAAACGCTGGTAGTCGGTGGCGATGGACGGTACTACAATCGCACAGCCGTTCAAATTATCCTGAAGATGGCGGCGGCAAACGGCTTTGGACGAGTGCTAGTCGGGCGCGACGGCATTCTTTCTACGCCTGCCGCATCCTGTATCATTCGGAAAAATCAGGCATTTGGCGGCATCATCCTATCTGCCAGTCATAATCCGGGTGGGGTGAAGGGCGACTTTGGCATCAAATATAACAGTGGCAATGGTGGACCTGCGCTGGAATCCTTGACAGAAGCGATATTTGCTCGTAGTCAAACCATTCAGGTCTATAAAATTTTGGCGGCAACCGATGTCGATCTGAATAAAGTGGGCTTGACTAAACTGGGTGAGATGGCAGTAGAGGTGATCGATTCGGTGAATGATTATGCTCAACTGCTGGAGTCTTTGTTTGACTGCGATCGCATTCGAGAACTGCTGACCAACGGGCGGTTTCGATTGTCTATTGATGCCATGCACGCAGTCACCGGAGCCTATGCCCATCGATTGTTTGAGCAACGGTTAGGGGCAACGTTGGGCACGGTGCAAAAGGGTGAAAGTTTAGAAGATTTTGGCGGCGGACATCCCGATCCAAACCTAGTGTATGCCCATGAGTTAGTGGCGCGGCTGTTTGGAGATAATGCCCCTGACTTTGGTGCCGCGTTTGATGGCGATGGCGATCGCAATATGATTTTGGGTCGCAATTTTTTTGTCACTCCCAGCGATAGTCTTGCGGTGCTGGCTGCCAATGCAAAACTGGTGCCTGCCTATCGTGCGGGGCTAGCCGGAATTGCCCGTTCCATGCCCACTAGCCAAGCAGCGGATCGGGTTGCTGCTCATCTAGGCATTGACTGCTACGAAACTCCCACGGGCTGGAAATATTTTGGCAACCTGCTTGATGCTGGAAAAATTACCCTCTGCGGCGAAGAAAGTTTTGGCACCGGGTCAAATCACCTGCGCGAAAAAGATGGCGTGTGGGCGGCACTATTTTGGCTAAATATTCTCGCAGTGCGGCAGCAGTCAGTTGCCGCGATCGTCCAAGAACACTGGCAGATGTTTGGACGCAACTATTACACTCGCCATGATTACGAAAACCTGGAGAGCGATCGCGCCCATGCGTTAATCCAAAATTTACAGAGTCTCATGCCAACCCTCAGAGGTAAGCAGTTCCGTAGCTATCAGGTGAGCGGCTGCGATGACTTTAGCTACACCGATCCGGTGGATGGCAGCATTAGCGCTCAGCAAGGCATCCGACTAAGCTTCACTAATGGGTCGCGCATCGTCTTTCGGCTTTCTGGAACGGGGACCCAAGGCGCAACTCTTCGAGTTTATTTGGAGCGCTACGAGCCAAATGCTGCTCACCACAGGCTCAATCCTCAAGCTGCCTTGAAAGACCTAATTGCGATCGCCGCAGAGGTCGCCCAAATTCATGCCTTCACTGCCAGAGCCACTCCAACGGTAATTACTTAATGGCATGGGCATAATTACTTTTTACTAAAGTGTAGATTTATGATGAAATTGAAAGATTTGTAAAGAAAAGTATTTATTTGTACCATTCTCAGTTAAGTTAAGGCAAATTTGAGGACTCTCTATGAGATATACCGTAGAAGATGGTGGGCGCTTAAATAACTTCGCGATCGAGCCAAAGATGTATAAAGCAGAACCCCCAACCGGAAACCAAAAGCGCAACTACATCATTTTAGGCGTAATTGGAATGGGGTTAGTTGGAGCGCTAATGGCTGTTGCGGTATCAGTATCTTAGCCATCTGTTGATCATCATAAAAATGGGAGGATTTCAAACCCTCCCATTTTTGCTTTGTAACCGTCTTTATTTCAGCGTTTCAACTAAAATTTGCCCTCATCCTCAATTGAAATTAGAGGCTAGATTTATGGCTTGCGGATATCCTTTGCCATATCACGGAACATATCCATACTGGAGTCAGCGCGGCGACGTTCACGCACCTGGGCTGGAGTGGGCGTTGCGGCAGAAGTGCTAGACTGAGCAGCACCAAAAGACGACTGGGCTGCGTCCGTTTTCTGTTGTTTCTTAGCCGTCATTGACGATACTTGTGTGTTTAGGTCAGGAACAATTCCGTTAACCCCTTTTGCGTAAGTGCGCTTGATATTTTTCACGGTTCGCATATAGTCTATGTTGCCCATGCTGCTTGCACTGTCTGCATCTAGGAAGTAGGCATCAGAATTTTTCTGAACTCGTTGAGTTACAGGTTTTACCTTTTCAGGCTTTACTTTTTCAGGTTTTACTTTTTCAGCCTTCGCTTTTTCAAGTTTTGGTGCGGCTGCTTCGTCGGGTTGCCGCTTGGAAAATAAACCTCTGATAAATCCAGTCACAATGTCTCCCTACCTCTGTTTTATTGCGATGTGTTAATCGATATGAACAATCATAACAACAGAGGTTATCTCTTGAAAACAGGAGATTGTAAGGATTTCGAGGATTTTAAAAAATAATTGAGCGATCGCCCCAGATCCGATCTCAAGCCTCAGCATTAGGATTGCAGCGATCGCGCCATCAAAAACGGCAAAATATGGGCAGCAAGCTCGGCAGAATGATTTTGGGGCAAAGAATGGGTTGCTTCTGGCAAAGTCACCAGTTGAGCATTGGGAATCTGGTTAGCATAGGTTTCACTGTGCCATTGAGGGATCGTGTCATCGCGATCGCCCGTGATCACCAAGGTTGGCGTTTGGAGGCGATGAATTTCTTTTTCAACGGTGTCGATCGCATCTTCGGGACGAATGCGATCGACTAAAAATGATCGCGCGGCTGGCTGACTGTTTAACTCACCCCGCATCCAAGCAATTTTTTCTAACGTCTCTTTCTGCCCAAACCAATTTGAAAAAGGTTTGATTCCATTCAGCACCCAATCGACCCAAGGCGTTTGCCACAGAATCGGACGCAAATGATCGTATCGTCCAGCAAAACTATCATCTCGAATTCCGGCTGGAGCTAGCAATATTAATCCTTTAACCGCAGTGGGATAAGCCAAGGCATAAGCAGCAGCGACCCATCCGCCAAAGGAATGTCCCATAAGGTAGCAGGGTTCCAAATGTCGAGCTTGAATAAACTGCCGGACAAACTCAACTTCTTTGGCAACATTATATTGAATATCAGGTTTGGCGGAATCACCAAAGCCTAATAAATCTAGCGCAACACAGTGTATTTGAGAGTGTATTTGAGAGTGCATTTGAGTTTGTAACTGCGCCATCAGTGGTAGCCAGCACTTGCCGCTACCCATGAATCCATGCAGCATTAACAAGGGTACGCCCTGTCCTTGCTCTAAGTAAGCCGCTGGCTGCGGTTGGGTTGCCTGAAGAAAGTCTAAATTAAGGTTTTGGATGAGTTTTTCGGTCATATAATCGGTCATATAAATTGAGGAATTTTAGATTATTCTTCTACGTTTTCTGATGAGATCGCAGTTTCTACTTCGCTTTCAAAGGTGACTCCTTCATAGATGTCAGCGATCGCAATGTCTACCCCAATGGATTCAAGCTGAATGATTGCCGAATCCGATTCATACTCCCTCAAAACCCATCCGTCATCAGTTTTAGTATGATGTTCTACATACATTTCATACTGACTCACTAATAAATATTCTTGGAATTCAGAAATGGAGCGATAGTAGCGAAATTTATCGGTGCGGTCGTAATTTTGAGTTGATTTCGATAGCACTTCAATAATTAACTTGGGATTTAGCACGACATCTTTTCTGCTCTCTTGGAATACAGGTTGTCCCTGAATAATATAAACATCAGGGTAAACATAAAGGCGATAGCGAGGTATCCAAACTCGCATATCTCCAGCACGAACGGTAAAATCTTTGCCGCGTGATGCAAATTTGAGTAGCGCACAAAAATTGACAAATAATGTGTTGTGGTCAAACGATCCGCCTGTCATGGGTACGATTTCTCCATTCCAATATTCGCTGCGAGACTCGGCGGTTTCTTCTAGGGCAAGATATTCTGCGGGAGTATAGTTTTTTTGTTGAACTTGCATTGTGAATATTGAGTAAGTGGGTAGCGATCGCTCAATTCTTATAATCCTAGCGCTTACCCTAAAAATAGCTTGTAGGCAGGATTTTGGCTTTCATCCCAATAGAGATAGCCCAGCGTTTCAAGAAATGCTTGCCATTCTGCCATTTCTTGGGGTGGCACCTGCATTCCAACCACAATGCGCCCGTAATCTGCACCGTGGTTGCGATAGTGAAACAGGCTGATGTTCCAGTTGGGACTCATGCTAGTGACAAATTGCATCAGAGCACCGGGGCGTTCGGGAAACTCAAATCGATAGAGCAGTTCGTTATGGGCGAGGGGAGAATGTCCGCCGACCATGTGCCGTAGATGCAGTTTCGTGAGTTCGTCATCGGTGAGGTCAATGGTTTTAAAGCCACACTGTTCAAATTTGATCCCCATTGTGGCGGCATCGGCGCGGTTTTGAATTTGTACACCCACAAAGATATGAGCCTCTTGTTGATCAGCAATCCGATAGCTGAATTCAGTTAGGTTGCGATCGCCCAAGCATTGACAAAACTGGCGCAAACTACCCGGTGCTTCGGGAATGTTAACCGCAAAGACTGCCTCGCGTCGTTCACCAAATTCTGCCCGTTCTGCCACAAAACGCAGGCGATCGAAGTTCATGTTGGCACCGCAGGCAATGGCAATCAGAGTTTGTCCGCTGATTTGTTCGCGCTCGACATAGGCTTTGGCAGCCGCGATCGCCAACGCCCCGGCAGGCTCCAAAATCGATCGCGTATCTTCAAACACGTCCTTAATCGCCGCGCAGGTCGCATCCGTATCCACCAGCATCACTTCGTCTACATACTGCTGGCATAGGCGAAAGGTTTCTTCCCCCACTTCCCGCACTGCTACGCCATCGGCAAACAAACCCACTTGCGGTAAGCGCACTCTGTGCCCCGCTTTCAATGATTGAGACATCGCATCGGCATCCACGGGTTCCACGCCGATGATCTTGATTTCAGGGCGAATCCGTTTGACGTAAGCTGCAATCCCAGAAATTAAACCACCGCCACCGATCGCCACAAAAATCGCGTGGATCGGCTGCTGACACTGGCGCAAAATTTCCATCCCGATCGTGCCCTGTCCGGCAATCACATCCGGGTCATCAAACGGGTGAATGAAGGTCAGCCCTTTTTCCGCCTCTAGCTGCCGTGCGTGGGCATAGGCATCATCATAGGTATTGCCATGCAACACGACCTCGCCTCCCCTCGCCTTAACTGCATCAATCTTCACCTGAGGCGTGGTCACTGGCATGACAATCAGTGCCGTCGTGCCCAACTGCCGCGCCCCCAATGCCACTCCCTGAGCATGGTTCCCGGCGGAAGCCGCAATCACGCCTAGTGCCAACACCTCTGGCGGCAACTTCACCATTTTGTTATAGGCACCGCGCAGCTTAAATGAAAAGACCGACTGCATATCTTCCCGCTTGAGCAACAGCCGATTATTCAGCCGCCTAGACAGGTTGGGCGCATCATCCAAAGCCGTTTCCTGAGCGACATCGTAGACACGCGCTGTCAAAATTTGTTGCAGATAGTCGCACATGGTCATAGTTGAAAGGCTGAATGGAAGACAATTTTACGTTACCACTCACAAGACTCCTTAAAGCTCTAAAAATTTGCTATTCAACCCCACAAAAATGCTACGTTACCACTCACAAGACTCCTTAAAGCTCTAAAAATTTGCTATTCAACCCCACAAAAATGCTACGTCGAAAACCTAGATACAATGGAGGCAATCCGTAGCGAATAGTGCCGTGATGAGACAGCTACCCGTCAAACTGCCGACCGATACTTGGGTTAATGCCACTTGGGAGGAATACTTGCAGGTAGCGAACGAGCCTACCCATGAAAGAGCTAAGGGCTACTACAACAACGGACGCATGAGGTTAGAAATGTCGCCTTTAGGTAATCCTCACTCGCGTGATCATTTTATTGTTCTGGTCGCGATCGCTCTGTTTGTCAGTATTCAAGATATTGATCTTGATGGACACGATAACTGCACCTATCGCAAAACAGGCTATGAGGAAGCTCAGCCTGATGTCTCCTTTTATGTGGGAGCCAATGCCGAAGTGGTGTCCTGGGAAACCACAATCATTGATCTCGATACCTATCCAGCCCCAGATTTGGTGATTGAAGTTGCTTATTCATCTTTGGCAGATGATAAAGGGGAAAAGCGCCTACTGTATGAGTCTTTGGGCGTACAGGAATATTGGATTATTGATGTACAAAAAGTTGAAATCATTGCCTTTGCGATCGCCAATCGCGGGAGTCGGCGGATCGATCAGTCTCTAGTATTGCCGGGACTGGCGATCTCGCTGTTAGAAGAAGCCCTGTGCCTCAGCCGTCAAACAAATCACGGTAAAGTCAGCGCTTGGCTACTCTCCCAATTTCAATCAACAACGCACCCAATCAATCAAGCTCCAATGGAGCAGGACAAGTGATGCGGATAAAATTCCCAGTTTTGGGATGAATGAAACCGAGATGATAAGCGTGGAGATGATAGCCACAATCACCCGGAACCGGAAAATTCCCAGCCTCGCTACTGGACTGCAACACAGGAATACCGCCCACGCCATAGAGCGGATCACCGAGCAAAGGAAACCCAGCAAAAGCGAGATGAATCCGAATTTGATGCGGTCGCCCCGTTAATATAGTGACTTCTAGCAAAGTGCTGCTAGGTTTGCGTTTGAGGACTTGAACATCGCTGTGGGAAAACAAGCCATCCGGTGAGGCACCATAAATGTAGCCTAGGACAGGATGGGGAAGTTTACCGATCGCCTGAGTAATCGTGAACTGATCCGGCATATCGCCCGCTCCCACCAGCGCCCGATAAACCTTATGGATCTGCCGCTTCCGTAGTTGTTGACTGAGATAGGCTTTTGCCAAGGGCGATCGCGCCAACAGCATCAAGCCCGATGTACCGCGCCCCAGTCGATGGATTGGCACCGGCGTATCTTGCGGATAGATCTGGTGTAACTGACCTAGCAAGGTATGGTCTAAAAAGCCACCTCCCGGCAACACAGGCAATCCCGCAGGCTTCGCGATGACCAACAAATCCTCATCTTCATGCAGCACTTCAAACTCTAGCGGCACCTCTGGCTCTTGCCATGGAGGACGATGATATGCCAACCATTGCCCTGGTTGCAAGAGTGTTTCTGGCGCGATCGCCTGGTCATTCAGCAACACTTGCCCTGCTGCAATTCGATGGTGCCAGTCATCCCGGCTAGAGTGGCGATAGCGTTGAGTGTAGTAGTCTAATACCGTCGATCCCGCATCCGGACATTTGACCTGCTCTCGATAAATCCAGCCACGGTTCATATAGCCCTCACCCTAGCCCTCTCCCGATGGGAGAGGGAACCGGATCTGATAAAAACGCTTGGAGATAGAATCAGCAAATTGGTAACGCAATTGGATAAATTCCTTTTTTAGGCTTTAGAGAGACGGTGAATCCAAAGATAGTTTTCGCCTTCTGGAGAACACTTTGCCTGGATCAAAGCATTGGAATAGTACAAATTTTGCCCAGATAGATCATTGCGATAGCCGGAGGATGTCCATTCGCCATAAGGATCATTCACAAAAAATCCATTCTGGTCATAGCCGCGCACTACGATAATATGCCCAAAGGTAGTGAAATAGCCGTGGATGATGCAAGGTCGCCCTTCTGCGATCGCCTTGCGAACATCAGACTGACGACCTCGCATTGTAAAGTCATTTTTTAAGCCATAGTTTCGCGACATCGTGGCTAAATCATTGCCATCCCAGCGGCTTAAACCCTTGTTGATCATATAGATGTATAGTTCATCTTCTAGTTGACTCACGCCCGTATTGCCCCGAATCTGAAAGTAAGTCATCACCATGGCAAACGCAGTGACATTGCAGGCTCCAGTTGGGTTTAGCGCATTGTCTAACTGGCTTTTGTAGGGAATATTTAGCTGCTTGGTTGCAGGAATACCGCCTGACTCCGGCTCCGGTTGAGGAATGGGAATATTTTTTTGCTGGGTGTTGATAAATTCAAAGTCTGGAGCGTAGACATACCAAGTGTTACGGGGCGGATTACTCAAAGCCTCCCACAGGAGAGAAATTTTGTAATGATTGTTGGGAGCCGTTGCCCACGACTGAAGATTGACAATCCTGCCGGTCGAGATCGCCACCTTATCCTGAGCAGGGAGCTTGGAAGAATCAGCCGTGGACTGCTTAAAAAGAGTGCTTCGAGTAATTTTGAGGCTGGGAGGTTGGATCAGTTGAATATGAGGAATATAGACATACCAAGTGTTGCGCGGCGGATTCCCTAAAAACTCTCCCATTAAGGCGATTTTTAAATAGCTTCTATCTACTGCTTTCCAAGAATGAATATTAAGAACTGTGCCCGCAGAAACCGACACTTTATCCACGGGAGATAGCTGAACTGCATCCTCAGTCGTCTGCTTAAAAACGGTATCCTGGACGACTTTAAGTTGTATAGCCATACGTTTTACCCTAAATTTTGGTCTATTGCTTAACCAGTTTGACTCAGGGGCGATCGCAGAGAACTACGGACTGCAAAAATAATTTCCGCCCCAGTTAAATGAATTCATCGTAACTACACTAAATCCTATTCTTCATCGCGCTGCACACCGCGAATAATTCGAGATAGCTCGGTTTTTTCGTCTACAGCAATTCGGGTCGGTGATCCGCTGATGATTCGTTCAAAGTTGCGGAACGAGTCCTTAATTTCGGGACCATGGTCGCTGATTGTGTATTCCCGAATGCCTTTATCATGCCAAGAGCCGCGCATTTTGAACACATTGATCGCACGAGACATTTCTCCCCGAATTTCCACATATTGCAGCATTAGAATGGTGTCGGTAATGGTGGAAATATGCGAGTCGGTGATGGAGTTCGACCCCATAAACTGGTCGGTGGTGTTGGTAAAGAAGCCCGTAATTTCTTCTTGCTTGGCAAACCCAGTCACACCAATCACAAACTGGCGAAATGCATTGTTGCTGACTCCACGGGCGATCGCCGACAGAGAATCGATCGCAATTCGAGCCGGCTTAAAATCCGCAATCTCCTGCTTAATCGTCTGCAAATGATCTTCCAACCCTGCCGATTCTGGATAGGCACAGAGAATTTTTAGTAAGCCCTGCTGCTCCAATTCTTCAAAATCAATTCCCCAGGAATAGGCATTTCGCGAGAGTTGAGCGCGCGACTCTTCATAGGCAAACAGGATCGCTCGTTCACCTTTGATGCAGCTTTCTTCCAAAAATTTGCTCACCAGCATCGTTTTACCTGTGCCTGTTGCGCCCGTCGCCAGAATGATCGAATCTTTGAAATAGCCACCGCCACACATTTCGTCCAGAGTTTTTACGCCAGACGACACGCGCACATTCGACGATCGCTGAGTCAAGCGCATTGCCCCCAATGGGAAAATATTGATCCCTTGCCGCGTCATCGTAAATGGATATTCCCCCTTCATGTGAGTAGTGCCGCGCAGTTTCAAAATTTCGATCGTGCGGCGACGGCGTTCACCCTCCAGCACATTTCGCAAGATCACCACATTGTCCGAGACAAACTCTTCTACGCCAAAGCGGGCAACCTGCCCATATTCATCTACCCGCTCCGTGGTCATAATCGTGGTGACACCCACCTGCTTTAACCGCGCCACAATCCGAAAAATTTCTCGCCGCACGACCGACACCGCATCATATTGTTGAAACACTGCCGTCACGGAATCAATCGAAACCCGCTTTGCCTTATATTTGCGAATGGCATATTGAATCCGCTCAATCAATGCCGAAAGGTCAAAGTTACCCACCACATCCTGCCCATCAGGATCGGGGGACGCATCGAGAATAAACAACCGACCTTCATCAATAAACTTTTGGAGATCCCAGCCAAAACTAAAAGCATTTTTGATAATATCGGCGGGAGATTCTTCAAAGGTGACAAAAACACCAGACTCATCAAAATTAACGATGCCGTTGTATAAAAATTGGACAGCGAGCAACGTTTTTCCGGTGCCAGAGGTGCCACTAACCAAAGTTGTTCTGCCAATGGGCAAACCGCCATGGCTAATGTCGTCAAACCCTTCTATCATCGTGCGGATTTTGTCAACCCCTGCTGTGGGGATGCCGCTCCTGTTTTGTTGATTCAATTCATTCATAATGATTTTTGAATTGACCTGCTAATTGCGCCTAGTTCTTTACACCGCTTGTATCACAAAAGCTACCCACCAATTCTGTTTATTCTTCGTAGACGTTATTCGTTGGCAGCTTCATCTTCCCGCAGTTCTTCATACAGTAAATCTAGTCCAATTAACACTTTTTCGCGATCGGATAGATCGCCAATGATTTTGCGAACCGGCGGCGGCAAAATTTTTGCGAGGGTCGGGGTTGCCAAAATCTTATCTTCTTCGGCTAACTGCGGATTTTTTAAGACATCAATTACTTTGAGCGCATATACCCCCTTGAACTCTTCTTCCAGAATATTGTTGAGGGTTTTTAGCGCTCGAATCGAGTTTGGCGTGTTGCCAGCAACGTACAGTTTCAGCACGTAGGTTTTTTTCAGTGGCATAAGCTTGGGGGTTAACTAGCGAAAGAGTAGGAGTGAATAGCCTAGGGTTCTCTAGGAATTGAGCGGCGATACATTTCGCATAAATGAGCGATGATGTCAATCAACGTCAGCCGATAATCCAGGAGGATTTCTTCGCTGCGTCCCTCTAATTTTAATTGCTTAGAAATTTCGTCGATTAACTCCATGTGAATTTCAACGATTTGAGGCACAGACATGTCTGTAAAAAAGGAGGTATTGATAAAGTCATCAATTTGCTGGTTCAGCGTACCATCGTTTGTGAAATAGCACAGGATTATATCGCGATAGCTTGCTTTGAGCTTGTCTAATAGTTCCTGCTGTTGATCATGGGATAGGTGGCGGAAAAAGTTTTGGGAATTGCGCTTGTAATATACGCCTAAATACCCCAGCCGTTCTTTGAGTTTTTCGGCGAGGCGTTGCTGTTGCAGCATGAGCAGGGTTTGGGTGGCTGAATCGATCGCGGTTTCTGTCTCCACGGAATCTCCAATCCGGCAAGTAGGCGACAGATGAATAAACCGGGCGATCGCTTGCTCAGCTACGTCATCCATCAGCACAAATTGGGCGGGGGTTGTGTGAAATTCGGCAGTGTGATAGATAAAAGGCGATCGCCCAGAAGCATCATGCTCATGAATGAAGTCATGCTCTGAAATAGATACGCCATCTAATCCGGTATGCAAAATCACGGCAGGTAAGACAATCACCTGACCATGTAACCAGTTAACCAAGTGAGGCAACTCTGAACCACTCTGCAAGATGAGGCAATCAAGCTGTTGTTTTTCTTTTTCAATCGACTCACAAAATTGGTCACTAGCAGTATGAAAGGCAACATGATAGCGATCGCGATTTAAAGCATCTAAAAGAGCTTGGGCGGCAAAATCAGAATTGAGAAATAGACCAATAGAAAGTTTTGAGGACAAAGTTTTTAGAAAGTCAACAGTATTAAGAGAGAAAGAAAAACGTTGGGGTCAGTTGAGGCATGGGGAAAGCCGACGGCTGCATCGGCTGCTAAATCTTGCATATAGGCACAACTTTAATTAATTATAATTGTCTGCCTGTTTTGCTCAATCCACCTCCATAATGAGGGCTGGAGTTTAAAAACTAACTTGTTCACCATTCTCTACCAAAATTTGCGGATTCACACCGCTGTTAGAAAAAGGTGACGTTATTCTGATATTTTTTCTTGCATTCAATTTTTCTCACTGGACGCTTCGCTTGAATAAACCATTCTCAAGAATAGAGCGCGATTAAAAAGCTTATAGAACCTGGAGGGTTATTGAGTACACCAAGCTTTACCTTCCTTCACGGTGCAATTGATCATGCTTCTGCCTAATATCTGCTTGAGTGAGTTGATGTATTCTGTTCCGGTTTTTCCAAACACGGTGACAGTTCAAGTAGCGTTAACGGCATTAAGCCGCAGCCAATGCGATCGCTTGATTATTTTAAATTCCCAGCAGCAACCGATTGGGGTTGTCAAATTGCAGCACTTGTTGCCCCAATTACGGTTGCCCACAAACCCTGCTCTTCTTCCTCCTCTCACCCTACCACCACGCTTGGATTCACCCATTACCGCGATCGCGCCTTCGGTGATCGAGCCGATCATTGTGGTGCCTTCTGAGTGGCAACTCTCCCAACTGATGATGCGGGTGCAACTTCCCGACACGGAAGCGATCGCCCTTATTAACAACGCAGGCGAAGTTCTAGGGCTTTTGGATACCGAACAAGTCTTTCAGCTACTTACCGAAAATGCGATCGCCGTCGCTCAAACTGAAGCACCCTCTAATTTGCCTGACTTATATTTGCCTGCCTACTTATCCACAGAAGCGCCCCCAGAAAACCACTCCAACGACTACTCAGCCCAGCAACAGCGCCAGATCATTCAGCTTACTCAGCAATTGCTCGCTCAACGCTCCGAGCTAGAACAACGCATTAAAACTCAGCAAGGTGAAATCAATCAACTGCGGCAGCAAAATCAATCTGTCAATTCAGCGGCTCCCCCCCATAGCACCCAATTTGCCGCCGTTTCAGCGCCACCCTCTCAAGCTGCCCTGTTTCACTCATTGTTAGCACTTCTAGAACGCCTACCTCTGCCCCTGATGTTGCAAACCAACAGCGGTACGGTATTAGCCCAAAACTCCATTTGGCGTAGTCAAGTCGGCGATTTACTTGATCCTGCCTGGATTCGCCAAGAAGCATCTCATTTGTTAGGAGAACCCAATGCAGCCCCGCCCCTATCCGAACCCAACCTGTGTTATTTGGGCACCTCTCCGGATAGTTGTGTGTGTTCCTGTCCTCTCAAAGATGGGCAGGAACGAGTATTACAGTTCATCAAAATTCCACTTTGCACCTTGCTACCTGATTGGAACATCGACTGGTCAGATCCCTTACCTCAAGCAGCCCCAGCGTTCTTGCCCCAGGCAAACTCATCTCAAGGCGGCTCGTTTCGGTTAGCAAACCTAACTGCTGATGGCAAGCTCACCACAGAAGCCAGCGAATCTCAGCGTGCCGTTTCATCTAGATATAAATCTCAGAATATTCTGGTATCATCTCAGAGCGCGATTCAGGATGCGATCGCAGCCGGAACTGAAGCGCTTTGGCTAGTGCAAGCTCAAGATATCACCGAACAACAGCAGCTAGCCCACGAACTGACCGCCAAAAATGCCGATCTGATTCAACTGAATCGGCTTAAAGATGAGTTTCTAGCTTGCATTAGTCACGAGCTAAAAACTCCACTTACTGCCGTTTTGGGCTTATCAAGCTTACTGAAAGATCAGACATTAGGCGAATTGAATCCGCGACAAATCCGCTATACCCAACTGATTTATCAAAGTAGTCGCCACTTGATGACCGTGGTGAACGACATTCTGGATTTAACGCGAATTGAAACAGGACAATTACAACTGTTGTTTGCCCCGGTTCATGTCTCTACGGTGTGCGCCCAAGCGTTTGAGCAAGCAAAACAACTGCGACTCCTAGAAAATAAGTTGGAAGAGCCGCCAACGGATGAGCAGCTAACGGCTCAATTTTCCTTGGAGATTACTCCAGAGCTAGATATTCTAGTTGCCGATGAATTGCGACTCCGCCAAATGCTGATGCATCTCTTGTCGAATGCGCTGAAGTTTACCGACCCAAACAAGCCCATTGGTTTAAAGGTGAATCGGTGGGGAGGCTGGATTGCGTTTACGGTTTGGGATCAAGGGATTGGTATTCCGGCAGAAAAGCAGCACTTAATCTTTCAAAAATTTCAGCAGCTAGAAAACCCGTTGACGCGCCAGTTTGAAGGGGCAGGGTTGGGGCTGGTATTGACGCGGCGATTGGCTCGATTGCATGGCGGGGATGTTACCTTTTTATCGAAAGAAGAGGAAGGCAGCCAATTTACCGTTTTGTTGCCTCCATTGCCGCCGAATAAAGCGCCTTTCGCCTATCAGGATGAGGCAGAGAATGGGACTGCGTTGACTGCTGAATCGGGGGAATGGTTGGGAGGACGATCGCCGATTTATCTGCCACAGGATCGGTTTAGGGCAGAGGTACATTCGGCAGTGAATGGTTCTACTCGCCGCGATCGCTTAGTGTTGATGGTGGAAGCGGTGCCGCAGTTCATCGAAGCATTATCCAACCAGCTTGTGGGTTTAGGCTATCGGGTGGTAATTGCGCGCTCTGGCACCGAGGCGTTAGAAAAAGCGCGTCGATTGCAACCCTGCATTATTTTTCTGAATCCATTGCTGCCCTTACTATCGGGCTGGGATGTGCTAACGCTGCTCAAGTCCAATGCGGAAACCCAACATCTGCCAGTAGTAGTTATGGCAACCACGGTGGAAGAAGAAGAAGCTTACCGCTGTCAGGCGAACGGGTTTATGAATTTGCCCGTTCAAACAAAGGTGTTGGAACAAACCTTGAAAACACTGTTGATTGAAACAGAAGAACCTATTTTTCGCGATCGCCCTATCGCAAACCTGACAATTTTACGGTTATATTCTGATGCCTGTAGCGATCGCGGCTTACCCCCTTTAGCGGGTTTGAATCATCTGCTTCAATCTCATCGCTATCGCATTTTAGAATCGGATGATTTAGAGCAAGCTGAATTATTAGCGCGGGTATGGAAGCCTCACGTCGTTTTATTAGATGGGTCTCTGCTGGCTCCAGCTTCCTACCTAGAACAACTCAGTCATTATCCATCCTTGTCTGCCCTGCCCTTAGTCACGCTCGATACGGCAGTGACTCAAGCCGCCAGCCAAATTCCTGGTTTGCTCGTGTTTCCCTATTTGGCACCTGCTACAACGACTCTTTCTGAGGAAGTTGTCCCGGCAACGCTGCTGCAAGTTCTTCAGATTGCAGCGAGTTCAGTCTGGCAGCCATCAATCTTAGCAGTGGATATTTCTACGGTGCTAGGATCGGTTGATCCCGCCGCTGATCCCATTTATCCCCCCTCAGAACCATCCCCTAAATCGCCCAAACAAGTGGAGTGGCTACATGCTTTAACTCAATATTTACAAACAGCAGGATTACGCAGCGAGATTAAGCAGTCTTGGCAAGAAGTCATCCAGCAAATTCAGGCTCAAAGCGTCGATTTATTGTTGATTTGTTGGACAAGTGATGCGCCACAATCGGACGCGATCGCCCTGCTCTCATCCCTAGAATCCTTAGACCAATCGCCTCCCATTCTCATCCTAGATCATCGCTATCAGCACACCTCCACAACTCCTGACCCGCTACCCGATCAGGTGACTCAGCTTGCCACACAAATCATTGTTGCACCCACCAACATGACAGATTTATTAAAAGAAATTCACTGGACAATGGGTGAAGGGCGCAGAGGAAATGGCGAATGGCGAGGGGCAAATCAGGGATGACGAGGGGCGATATTAAACCTGCATTCGAGTGAGTGTCATTATTTTTTCGCCATGAGTGTTGTTGTCTTGATCTTTCCTCGCACTGCTTTATCAAATCTAAGTAAATATGCCATTATCAGCTTACCCACTTGATAAGTGTCCCTTCATCAATCTCGTTGATAGCTTGTGGATAATAGATTATTGGAGTGGAGTTAATTATTTTAACCCAGTTTGATAGTACTGACATTGCTGAAGGAATCGCTGGATTAGCCTAGGTTTACCGCCAAAATGAAGATG
Source organism: Sivoneniella epilithica UHCC 1019 (assembly GCF_040830845.1). Lineage (NCBI taxonomy): Bacteria > Bacillati > Cyanobacteriota > Cyanophyceae > Leptolyngbyales > Leptolyngbyaceae > Sivoneniella > Sivoneniella epilithica. Next base: position 39,660 of record NZ_JBFPDP010000028.1, on the reverse strand, counting down.
GAGATAGGAGGCATGGACTTGAAGCTGCTGCCACCCTTCAATTTGATGTAGGGTGCCGTCATAGTTTTGCATGGCAAACAACGGGTGCTCTGGCTCAGCGGTTAGATAGGAGCGATGAAATTCATGTCCCCAAACAATTTCGCCTGTATCCATCAAGGCAGTGGATCGCTGTACGGTTGCCTGTCGATAGCCTAAAGTTAGTCGTTTACCCATCTGTGCATCGGTTGGCAAAATTCCCACCATGGAATGTGCCTGGGCTTCAAAATCAATAATGCGATCGCATAAATACATCAATCCGCCACATTCAGCATAGGTGGGCATTCTTGCGGCGATCGCCGCTTTCACTGCCTGTCGTGCCGCTTGATTGTCGCTCAATTCTGCTGCAAATACTTCTGGAAAGCCGCCACCAAAGTAGAAACCGTGAATGTTTTCGGGGAGGGCGCGATCGCTAAGCGGACTCCATTCCACAAGTTCAAACCCAGCCGTTTGGAGTAAGTCTAGGTTATCGGCGTAGTAGAAACTGAAAGCGCGATCGTGGGCAATGGCAAGGCGGGGAGGAGAGGGGAAAGTTTTGAGTTTTATAAGTCTTTCAGACTGGCTTTGCCAACGCGAAGCGTCTCCGTAGCTTTTGCTTCCCGCAGGGTAGGAGATATTTTGAGTTTTGAGTTTTGAATAGTGGAGGGGTAGAGGGGTAAGGGTGGAGGGAGCCTGAAGGAGGGAAGAGAGGATATCCCAGTTGAAGCAGGTTTCGCCAAGATGGGCAAGATGATCGATGACGGTTTTCAGTTGGGGGAGTTCAGCCGTGGGGATGAGTCCAAGGTGGCGATCGGGAATGGTAATTTCGTCTTGCCGTCGTAACACTCCGAGAATGGGCAGGTTAAGGGGTGCGAGGGCATCTTGGAGAAGTTCGAGGTGGCGATCGCTGCCAACCCGATTTAAGACCACTCCGGCAAAGGTTAATCGAGGGTCAAAGGTAGTATAGCCATGGGCGATCGCCGCGATTGAACGGGAAGTGCTGCTGCAATTGAGTACTAACGCGATCGGTAAACCCAATAGCCGTGCAATATGCGCCGTGCTTGCCCAATCATCTTTGCCTGTCACACCATCAAATAAACCCATTACGCCTTCAATAAGGGCAAAGTCAGCAGATTGACAGTGGCGCTGAAAGCACTCAATTATGTAGGATTCTGACGTGAGAACCGGATCGAGATTGCGGCAGGCGCGCCCTGTAACAAACTGATGAAACATCGGATCGATATAGTCGGGTCCAACTTTAAATGACTGGACTCGCGCCGGGTAACGACGACAGAGCGCCGCCAAGAGCGCCAGCGTGACAGTGGTTTTGCCGACCCCGCTCCGTTCGCCTGCAATTACAACTGCCATGGCTGCTCTTCGCTATTCCTTCAACAGAAGTGTCCCTACAGCAAGGCTCACTATTCTTTCCAAGTTGATTGCCAATCGGGGCACTTTTCCTCTTCCCAACCAGATGGATGCATTCCACAAACCAGCATCACACCGTTGTATGCTTGACCATGATAGTTACGGCACCCAACACAAGCCGCATGATCATTCAACATCGGTTCCACTGTGCGAGTAAACGGTTGGGTCGTTTCTTCAACCACAATCTCAAACCCAAGATACGCTTCTAAAATAGGGTCAAAAAATTCGTTAAGGTACGGTTCAATTTCAAGCTCAAACGTGTTTTGCACTTGCTGAGCAATCTCTTCTGATGTGTCGATAAAAGAATCGATCGCCTTATCCATCTGTTGGGTCACGTCAGTCACCAACTGCTCAACCCCTTCTACCAAAATCTGCATCATTTCAGAGAATTCCTGCGACCAACTTTCCATAGTGACCTATTTCGATTATTTTTTCGATTGTTTCAAAGAACACTGGAGGAATGGGGCGCATCCTCAAATACATTTGCTAGACAGTATTCAATCATACAATTTGGACAACTGCAAAAATGAATGCAGCCATCATAGCCTAAAATCTGACCTGTAAAAAACTGGCAAAGCCTAAGAGTCAATTGTTTCGTAGATGCTTTAACTCTTCTTGTAACTCTTCCACCCGACGACGCATTTCATCTACATCATTAGGAGTTTGGGATTCTGATTCATCTTCATCCAAAATCTCGATTTTACGAGGCTCGGCTGAAGGGTTAGAACTAGAACTTTCGACAGGAGGATTTTGAGCTTTATTAACCATTTCATCCACAAAACGACGCGCTTCTTCAGTGTTCATCTCGCCCCGTGCCACCATTTCATCAGCAAGCTTTTGGGCTTGCGATCGCAGTTCAGCCAATTTTTCGGTGGCTTTCTCCCCGGCTAGGGAAGCCAACCCTACTCCCAAATACATCGCTTTTTGGACAATATCTCCCAGCCCCATCGTTTGTTTTCTCCTAATCTTCCTAATCTAAAGTCTTGCCAGGTCAATCAAATTTAAAATTAGAACTCCTGCTTTCTACCTCTTTAGCATAGGCAAAATTAACTCATAATTGCCATTATTTCTGGGTAGCAATCTACGTTATGGCATACCTACCTGTTTTAGCATCGTAGCGCGTGCCCGTTCCGATAACTTGTCTAGTGAAACCTGCTGAGCATCATCAATTAAATTCTCTTTTTGCATTAGCTCAATCATCGTTTGCAAAAGAATGTCTTCAATCTGTGTGGCTTGGTCTGCCAACCAAAGATGAGTGTCAGCATCCGAGGGAAACTGATCAATACAGCTAGTAGTGTAAACGCGGAATGTTCGTACTTGCCGTAGCAAACGCGCCAAATAACCAGGACACTCGCAGGCGATTACTTCAGCGGCTCTGCAAATTTCTAGAAGAGCTTCATCAGACAATTCTGATAAATTAACTGTCTCGCTTGAATTAGACATATTTGTTGCTAGATATTTTTGTAAAAACTTAACTTTTTCAGTTAACCCTATGCTCTACCTAAAGTATCAACTCCATCCAGTAATTAGCCCTTTTCTAGTCTGCAAATAGTAAAAACGTCCTATAATTATGTTTCTGTCGTTGGGGTGGTAAAAGAAAATATTTTTCTTTCTTCAATTGTATAGCTAATAATTAAATCAACTAAATGGACGGTTACTTATTTAAGTCAGCCATTATTTAATTATTTTTAATTATTAAAGATTAAAAAAAGAATTAAAGATCTGAAAGATCGGCGTGAGTTGATGCTCTAAATAGCAGGCAAATTGAACCAAGCTGCCCGTGTTGGAAGCAGGGTTGTTCTAGCTAAAAAGGTGCAATATCGATTAGAGACGATAGAATCTATAAATCATTAAGGAATGTGTCCTTCGGTTTCTATGCCTAAACGCCGGAATAGTTCAGACGATTCAGCCGTTCATTCTCAAAACGGTCACAGTCCTGTTTTCCCCTCTCCGCTTAGTACGATTCGGATTCGGGGCGCACGGCAGCATAACTTAAAAAATATTGATCTAGAGTTGCCCCGCGATCGCCTGATTGTGTTTACTGGGGTGTCTGGTTCAGGCAAATCTTCTCTTGCGTTTGATACGATTTTTGCAGAGGGGCAGCGTCGCTATGTAGAATCGCTGAGTGCTTATGCTCGTCAGTTTTTGGGTCAGGTAGATAAGCCGGATGTGGATGCCATCGAGGGGTTAAGTCCTGCCATCTCTATCGATCAAAAATCGACTTCTCATAACCCCCGCTCTACGGTGGGCACCGTTACCGAAATTTATGACTACATGCGCTTGTTGTATGGGCGGGCTGGTGAGCCTCATTGTCCCCATTGCGATCGCTCGATTGCGCCCCAAACCATTGATCAAATGTGCGATCGCATCATGGAACTACCGGATCGCACGCGCTTTCAAATCCTGGCTCCTGTAGTTCGGGGTAAAAAGGGAACTCATCGAAAACTGCTGTCTAGCCTGAGCGCTGAGGGTTTTGTCAGAGTCCGGATTAACGGTGAAGTGCGCGAACTAGAAGACTCAATTGAACTGGATAAAAACCAGGCACACGCGATCGAAATCGTAGTTGATCGCTTAGTCAGAAAAGAGGGAATCCAAGAACGCCTAGTCGATTCTCTGAACACTTGCCTGAAGCACTCTGAAGGTATCGCCATCATTGATATATTGACGGAAGAGAGCACAGGGAAGAGGGAAGAGGGAATAGGAAATAAAGAACCGGGCAATGTGGTTGCGTTTCCAGGGGGGCAATCGCTGAAGGTCGCTGAAAAAGGGGGCAGCTATGGTGAACCTCCTAGCGTGGAACTGCTAGCCCCCAGCCCTTTAGTCTTCTCCGAAAACTTTGCTTGTCCTGAACATGGCGCGGTCATGGAGGAGCTTTCACCGCGATTGTTCTCTTTCAATTCGCCCTATGGTGCCTGTCCTGCCTGTCATGGTTTGGGAATGCACCGCAAATTTTCCGCAGAATTGGTGATTCCGAAACCAGAATTGCCTGTTTACGCCGCGATCGCCCCCTGGTCAGACAAAGACAACACTTACTATCTTGCCTTGCTGTGCAGTGTTGCCGCCGCTTTTGGCTTTGATATCCAAACACCCTGGAAGCAACTCACCGATGAGCAACAGCATGTGCTTCTACATGGCTCCAAAGATCCGATCTGGATTGATGTAGACTCTCGCTATCGGGAAGGAAAAGGCTACAGCCGCCGCTATGAGGGCGCTTTGCCGATGCTAGAACGCCAGTATCAAGAAGCGAATTCTGATACTTATAAGCAAAAACTGGAGCAATACCTTGTTGATCAATCCTGTGAAGTGTGCATGGGGCAGCGTCTTCGTCCTGAAGCGATCGCCGTTCGGATTGGGCAATATCGCATCACCGATTTAACGGGTGTTTCGATTCGCGAGTGCCTTAACCGCGTCAATCAAATGAACTTAACTCCCCGGCAGGCACAAATTGCCGATCTAGTGCTGCGGGAAATCAAAGCTCGACTCCAGTTTTTGCTGGATGTAGGGCTAGATTATCTTACTCTCGATCGCGCCGCTATGACCCTTTCTGGCGGTGAAGCTCAGCGGATTCGGCTGGCTACCCAAATAGGCTCTGGGCTAACGGGCGTGTTGTATGTGCTAGATGAACCCAGTATTGGGCTACACCAACGAGATAATGCTCGCCTCTTAAAAACGCTCGTTCATCTGCGCGACCTTGGCAATACTTTAATCGTGGTTGAACACGATGAAGAAACTATTCGGGCTGCCGATCACCTGGTAGATATTGGACCTGGAGCCGGGGTGCATGGCGGCAGAATTATTGCAGAAGGCAGTTTCGAGAATTTATTGAACGCCCCAGAATCCTTAACCGGGGCGTATTTATCAGGGCGCAAAGTAATTACTACACCCACAGAACGCCGCAAAGGAAATGGGCGATCGCTCAAAATTCGGAATGCCCACCGCAACAATCTTAAAAACATTGATGTCGAAATTCCCCTAGGCGAACTGGTCAGCGTCACAGGCGTATCCGGGTCTGGCAAATCAACCCTGATCAATGAACTGCTTCATCCCGCGCTCCAACACCACTTCGGCAGTAAAATTCCGTTTCCTAAAGACATGGATGGAATTGATGGGTTAAGCGCCCTTGATAAAGTGATTGTGATTGACCAATCGCCGATTGGACGCACCCCTCGCTCTAACCCTGCTACTTATACAGGGGTGTTTGACGTGATTCGAGACGTGTTTGCCGAAACCATTGAAGCAAAAGCGCGGGGTTATAAACCAGGGCAGTTTTCGTTTAATGTCAAAGGCGGTCGCTGTGAAGCCTGCGCGGGTCAGGGCGTGAACGTGATTGAAATGAACTTTTTGCCGGATGTGTATGTGCAGTGTGAAGTGTGCAAAGGGGCACGCTATAACCGCGAAACGTTGCAGGTCAAATTTAAGGGAAAATCCATCGCCGACGTGCTGAACATGACCGTGGAAGAGGCGGCTGAGTTTTTTAAGAACATTCCTCAAGCCTTTAATCGACTGCAAACTTTGGCAGATGTAGGATTGGGCTATATGCGGTTAGGGCAAACGGCTCCCACATTGTCGGGCGGAGAAGCGCAGCGGGTGAAGCTGGCAACGGAATTGTCTCGACGGGCAACGGGCAAAACCCTTTATCTGATTGATGAGCCTACGACAGGCTTATCGTTTTACGATGTTCACAAATTGCTAGATGTGATCCAACGCTTGGTGGACAAGGGCAATTCTATTTTGGTGATTGAACACAATCTGGATGTGATTCGATGTGCTGACTGGCTAATTGATCTCGGACCAGAAGGCGGCGATCTCGGGGGAGAACTGATTGCCGTTGGCACCCCAGAAACCGTAGCAGACAACCCAAATTCCCATACTGGAAAATACTTAAAACAAGTTCTACAGCACTATTCCTCACCTCTTATCACAGCTTAGGAGAGTAGGGGCGGTCAGATAGCTGCTAGTTAGTATAGTTAGGCAACTCTGTGACTAACCAACCCCTCCGAATTAGGCAATTTTCGCTGATAGTTTAGATTTGTTAAGGGCTTGAGACTGTACCTCAATAAACTCGTTCTCAGTACAACGTAAGTCTATCTATTGGCATATCGTAGAATTGCAGAAATTTTCTTACAACTGTAAAAGTAGAACAAGAAGTGGGTAGCCTAAACCCATAATCTTGGCTCACATATTTCTTCTTCACCTAGATTTTATGAAACACCTACACACCTTGACGGGGTTCGTCGCGATAGTTGCATCGGTTTCAGCAGCCCTATTCCATTCCACTTCGGTTCTAGCAGGTCAACCTCAAGAACTCAATGCCTACACCTTTCCTTCATCAAAAGTTGTCGGAATTCCGGGTGCTTGCAGAATGATTCGGACTGGTAGCAACCCCGAAAAAGAGGCAGAATGTGCTGAATGGGGTCGCAAATTTAGGGAAAATGGGAAGCGTCGATATAATGAATCTTCGACCACACCCACCACCACCTCAAGGAAACCAGTGCAAACCTTAAGCTGCTACACTACTGGCGGCGTTTATAGCAACCTGGGTGATTGTCGCTAAGTTTCTCGTTTACTGGGATCTTCTCCAGTTATCAATTCTTTTCGTTGAGAAAGGATTAAATTTATAGACAAATTCCTAATTAGGCGATATTCATGATTTATGGGTATCGACGATCGCTTGTCAGCTTTTCCAGAATCCGACACAATAGCTACCGACGGTTCCCACTCGGTTTTGATCAAGCTGAAACGATTTGACACTAAAAGGAATAATATTATGGGACTTTTCTTCGACGTACTCAGTGCTGTAAATAATCCGAATCAACAGGCAAGCATTGAGGGATTAAGCTCCATGACGAATGCAGTCCAGCAATTTGCTGGCAAAAATGGACTAGATGCTTCAGCGACACAATCCTTAATATCTGCTGTTGGCGGTTCTTTGCGCCCAGTATTACAGCAGCAAGCAACCGCAGCAGGTGGAACATCTCAACTGGCTGGCATGATGGGTCAATTTGCAGGTGCAAACCCGCTAGGTGGCATGATGGGACAAGTATCTGGCGGTAATTTTGATATGTCAGCACTGCAATCTATGATTCCTGCTGAAATGCAACAACAGCTAATTAATAATATTTCTCAAAAAACTGGTATGAACGCCAGCATGATTCAAAGCCTATTGCCTTCAGTGTTACCGATTGTGATGAATTTTTTCAATATGGGTGCGCCTACGCCGGGTAACCGAGGTGGAAATCCACTCCTAAGCGCTTTTCTAGACAGCGATCGCGATGGCGATACCGATTTGGGCGACGTAATGAAATTTGCTGGGCGCTTTCTCAACGCACCGCAGCAGTAGTCGCATCTATTAGCTTTAACCAAATGGGGCAAGAGGGTAAGGAGTCAAGAGATAAAAATAGTCACCTCTTTATTCCTTCACCTCTTCACCTCTCCAGTGTTACTCCATCCATGGCTGTACAAAGCTCAAGCTGTGGGGATGTAAACTGCCTCAGAACGGGCTAGTTTTAGCCAACGACCTTCATTAGTGACGTAGCCTATTTCAATGAGATAGTCGCGATCGCCCGCTGGAATTGATAAGTGGCGATCGTGGTCAGTTTCACTGCATTCATACTCGTAAACGCCATAAGGCGGTTGATAATCCAAGTTGATGTTGGTCACATCGTAGAGACGAAGCGCCATTTTTTGCCCACCTTGGCTCAGTGCAGATTTTTTTTGAAAATCTGTTAGATTCCATGATGCATAGGCGTTGGAGCCTCCATGGGGTGCCAAAATAATTTGGCTTTCTTGAGTTGATTGCATCGGAGTAGGGTTACATTGGGGGACGCGAACGGGTTCAGAACGCCCCAGTCTAACCCAGCGGTTGCCAGCGATAGGATAGCCTAATTCCACCAGGTAATCTCGGTTATCCACGGAGATCGGCAAATGAACATCTTGGGCACGAGCATCAAATTCAAATTGCCGAATACTATGGGGCGGTTGGAGATCGGGATCGATATTGGTCACATCACACAGGCGAATGGCTAGCTTCTCTCGTCCTTCTCGCCGTAGTGCCATCTGTGTAGTTGGAGCGAGTTCCCAATAGGCATAGACATCGTGACAATTTCGTGGACTTAAAATAATTCGGCAGTCGGGACTGCTTTGCGGAATCGCGGCTGTAGCTCCTGCTGCTATACCTCCCACTAACGGGGCGCTTGCCAGTGCGATCGCTCCCCTCTCTAAACCTTGCTCTCCAGGACTGCATGGTGGCACTCGCACGGGGACAGAATGGGCTAAAGACAGCCAGCGATCGTCATCGGTAATGTAGCCCAGTTCGACTAAATAATCGCGATCGTCTAGGGCGATCGGGAGGTGAGTATCTTGCATTCCTTCACGGCACTCAAACTGGCGCATACTATGGGGTGGCTGATGTTGAATATCAATGCCAGTCACATCGTAAAGCCGTAACAGAAGTTGTTTTCCGCCCTGTTTTTGGAGCGTTTTTTTGGCACCTTCAGGCACTTCCCAATAGGCATAAGCATCCTGACAGTTTCGGGGAGTTAATATAATACGGCTATTTTGGGGCGGTTCGCTGGCTGCAATAGCCGCCCCTCCAGCCGACGTGCCCAGCCGATCTTTGAGCCACCATACCAAGATCGGTATGCCTAAAAGGGGTAGCAAGAGCCACCATAGCCAACTAAAATTCCCATCACGCCCATCCTGTGGATTAGCAGAATCCGATGGGGATGGCTGGGAAGTATTAGGAACGGCGGCACCTGCGCCTGTTTCGGGCAGTTTGGCAGCTTGAACTCTTGCCTTTTCAATTTCAATCGCCGCTTCTGGAGTGGATGCATAGCCTAAAAAGGCTTGCACTGTTGGGCTAGGCGGCGCTTTATAGACATATGACAGCGGTTGGGAAAAGGGATATTTGGGATTGTCGGGAAACGTGTCATAGAGGGAAACAATCCGAATGCCTGGTTGATCTAGGACTTGCTCGGCGATCGCGTAACCTATGCCATCATTTCCCAGTTTGGCGATAACGGCTGCGGTTTGATCTTCTGTAACTGTAAATGCCGATTCTCCAGTTTTAAATGGTGCCGCTTGGAATACGTCATAGTTTAGGAATGCCTGTCGAGTATCACTTGTTGCAGGGCGATCTATTAACCGCACGGGTGCATCCGTGCCATCTATATCTGCCCAATTGGTAATCTCACCTCGAAAAATTTGGGCAAATTGTTCAATCGTCAGAGTCCCTCGAAACGGATTCTCTTCTTTCACAAACAGCGCAATCTTATGTCGCGCTACGGGCACCGCTATCAATCCTGCGGCTTGTTCTTCCTTCGTCAACGGACGACCGCTAGCGGCAAGATCGATCTTCCCCTCTTTAAGTGCTTGCAAGGCATCAGTGGTTGGAGCGATCGCCAAGTTCACCTTAGCTCCTGGATATTGCTGCTCAAATCCTTGCTTTAACGTTTGGGTAATCGCTGCCATACTGCCTGAGCCTGTTACCCGAACAACGGTATCCGCTGGCACGGAGCTTGGCGGCAAGGGGGCTGAGGGGGCAGACTGAGCCAATACTGGCAGCAGAAATCCACTGCCCTGAAGCCTGGGGAATGCTGCTAGGGCAAGCAAAATCGCCAGGGGAAGAATTGAAATGTACTTATGCTGAGAGGTTTTCATATACAGTCTCCCTGACGAGGTAAAAGCTTTTAAATTTTCCAATCGATTTTACGGTGAAATTCTGCGTATGGTGAGTTTAGTTCAGTTTATTTAAATCGGGCACATTGATTATGCTTCAGTTTCATCCGCCCGGTATGGGGCAACAGCGTGTTGAAACATCCTTGGGCGAAATGGTGTATTACGTTGCGATCGCTGATCCCTGGTTGATGCCGTCATTTGAGGCTCAACCGCTCATTTTTTTACATAATTTTGGCGGCGGGGCTTCTGCTTATGAATGGTCAAAGGTTTATCCAGCATTTTTGGATACTTATCGGGTAATGGCTCCTGATCTAATTGGCTGGGGAAAATCTGCTCATCCTGTGCGAGAGTATCGGGTAGAAGATTACCTGATAACGCTTACAGAATTTTTGGAGAAGACCTGCGGTAGCGATCGCGCCCTGAAAGTCGATCGCCCTGCCATTGTAATCGCATCATCTTTAACGGGAGCGATCGCGGTGCGTCTTGCAGTACAACGCCCTGACTTATTTAAGGCGTTATTTTTGGTTTGCCCTGCTGGTTTTGCCGATTTTGGGCAAGATGCGGGACGACGATTGCCGTTGCCAGCGATCGGGATGCCTTTGTTGGATCAACTGATTTACAGCTTGGGGGCAATGAATGAAGTTGCCGTGCGTAGTTTTTTAGAGCGATTTTTGTTTGCCAACCCCAGCCGAGTTTCTCAGGAAATGGTGGCTGCCTATTTAGAATCAGCCCAGCAGCACAACGCTCAATCGGCTGCACTTGCCTTTCTCCGGGGCGATCTCTATTTTGATTTGGCAACCTATGTTCCTCAACTAACAACGCCAACGACGATCCTATGGGGCGAGTCTGCTCAATTCATCAGCGCCGATTTAGGACAACGGCTTGCGAGTCTTAATTCGACCTATATTAAAGCCTTTGTGAAGGTGCCCAATGCAGGCGTGTTGTTGCCTTTAGAACAACCTGCGATCGCGATCGCCCTCCTACAACAGTTTTTATCGCAATGCGGCTAGCCAATAAACTTTATTACAAATTTGCAATTTTAAAGAAACGATGAACTCAAGTTTACGAACCTCGACAGTGAATATACTGGCGGTAGATTCAACAGGTTAAAATTTTTAGCCGATGCCTCTGTTCACTGTTTAAGTGTGCTTACTGAGAAGTGTATAGCAAGGCTACCCACAGCAGTTTGTATCCAGTTTTCACAGATAGATTTTAGATAGGTTTTAACAATGCGATTTGCTATAGAAACGGTTTGTCAGGTGACTTCTATCACTGCCCTTGTATTGACTGTGACAGCCCCCGCTCAGGCTTTTAGCTTTAATACTTCTGGTGCTTGGGACGCGATCGCGAACCCTGAAGTTGCCTATCAAACAGTAGGAGCAGAAAACCAAATTCGGTGGGGTACAGGTGTTACCAGCGGCATTGAAGGTAAGAGTGGTTTAGGATTTGCTGGAAAATCTGGAACTGCATCGTTTGGCACTATTTTCAATCTAGGTACATTACGCCACTTCAACAATCCCATTTTTGGATTTGTACCAACACCAATTGGGTTAACACTTAATTTAAACTTTGGTGGAACTCTGCCAGTTCCCGCGCAAACATTTTTATTCAATCTAGCGATTGATGAAACCAATAATGCCCTGAATCCTTGTCCCTATTCCCCCAATAATGCAGCGGGATGTTCGGACAAAATCTCCTTTGCTGCCACAACTTCCAGCAACTCTTTCACTGTGGATCAGAAAGTTTATACTTTAGAGCTTTTAGGGTTTAGCCCAACGCCTAATGGAACGGCGGTGAATGAGTTTATTTCTGAGGAAAACGGGATTAATCAAGCATTTCTGTTTGGCAGAGTGGTTGAGACGGAAACAAGTGCTGCTGTACCGGAGCCAACCGCGATCGCGGGAGTCATGTTAGCCGGGGCAGGTTTCCGTTACCTACGCCGTCGCCAACGTCGTTCCTAACTTATTCTTAAGTTACAGCTTCACCATTCAGTTCTGTGCTACTTTGCCTGAAAAAAGTGAGCAACTCTCGGTTAACGGTTTGTGGAGCTTCCTGTTGAATCCAGTGTCCGCAGTGCGGAATGAAGGTAAGCCGGAAAGGAGCGCTAATCAGTCGATCTAACCCGCTGGTTAAACTGGGGCTAAACAAGGAATCTTCTTCGCCCCACAAAACCAACGTTGGCACTGTGACCAGTTTGGGTGTCCAGTCGCGCAGCCAGTTCCAAGGGAGCAAGAGTTGTCGATAGTAGTTAATTGCCGCAGAAAGCACACCTGGTTTAGCCAGAGCCGATTGATAAATTTGAGCATCTTCTTTAGAGAACGCGCCCTTGCGAACGGCTTGCTCTCGCAGAATATTTTTGACAAATTCTGATAGGTTTTGCTGAATCAGCCACTCTGGAATGCCGGGAATTTGAAAGGCAAACACATACCAACTGCGACGAACTTGATCAACATTGCTAATCAGTTCTTGGACTAATTTTGGGGCGGGAGCCGCACTTAAAATAGCCAGTCGGTTTAAGTGTTGCGGAAACTTTTGGGCAAGATTCCAGGCGATCGCGCCACCCCAATCATGCCCTACCACATGAGCGCGAGTGTAGCCGAGATTTTCAATTAAACCGCGAATATCCGCCGTCAGGGTTTCAAGATCATAGCCAGTGGCAGGCTTATCAGATTCGTTATAGCCGCGCAGATCAGGCACAACGACTTTAAAGTGGCGCGCTAAGGCAGGAATTTGATGCCGCCAAGAATACCAGAATTCTGGAAAGCCATGAAGCAGAACGACCAGTTCCCCTTCTCCTTGGGTAACGCAATGTAAACGAATGCGATTGGTTTCAACAAAGTGATGATGCCACTCAGCAAGAACAGTCATAGGAATTTTGTCAGAGAAAGTAACCCCGTTTAGGCATTCATTGGAAATGAAGCCCCTGTACTATTGTATTCCTTACTACCATTGAAAATCTACATTACGGGTCTTATCGCTCACAAGTGGGTTGCGCTGATTGTCAACCACTCTATGCTTAGCCTTCAGGATTTCGCAACTCGTATTTTAGAGGCGAGGTTTGAGATAGACGATCGCTTGCCGCCAGACAATGGTGGGTTGGTCATACTGATCTGTTAGCGAGATACAATGATTGTCTTGCCAACTAATTTTTCCGGCTAATAAGTCCCCTGTAACTAGCTTTAGCTCGACTTCATTGCCATCTCGAATCAGGTTTTGAATTTGGCGAACACTGGGTAGCCCTGTCTCAAGTTCTGTGGTCATTTTTGGTGCCCCATGAAGGAAGGATCAATTTTATACGTCATCAGTTTGATTTAAGAACTTCAGCCTAATGCTGAGCTTTTAACCCTAACAACTTTTCTATCCTCACGACTTATAGCTTATTTTTCTTCGACTACTGCACTCTCTTTAGACATCTATAAGACCATCATGCAAATTGAGTTCACCAAATACCACGGATTAGGCAACGATTTTATTCTGATTGATAACCGCCTGTCTGATGAACCTCGCCTCACGCCAGCCCAAGCCGCGACGATGTGCGATCGCCATTTTGGGGTTGGCGCAGATGGCGTAATCTTTGTGCTGCCGGGGCAAAACGGCACTGATTACACCATGCGGATTTTCAACTCTGATGGTTCTGAGCCAGAAATGTGTGGCAATGGTATTCGGTGTCTTGCCCGGTTCATTGCTGATTTGGAAGGAGTCACCGAGCCACGGTCTTACACCATTCAGACCTTGGGTGGGCTGATTACACCAAAATTGACCGCCGATGGATTAATCACCGTAGACATGGGTGAACCGATCTTACGGGCAGCAGACATTCCAACCACGTTAGGACAGCCTGATCAACCCGTGGTCAATCACTCCCTCGAAGCAGCCGAGACAATCTGGAACGTGACCTGCATCAATATGGGTAACCCTCACTGCATCACGTTTGTGGATGATGTAGCCGCTATCTCTTTGGAAACAGTGGGTTCACCCATTGAATGCCATCCTGCATTTCCCCAAAAAATTAACGTTGAATTTATTCAGGTGGTGCGATCGGATTATTTGAAAATGCGCGTCTGGGAACGGGGCGCAGGGATTACCCTAGCGTGTGGAACAGGCGCTTGTGCCGCATTAGTGGCAGCCGTGTTAACCGATCTCAGCGATCGCAGTGCCACTGTTGAGCTTCCCGGTGGGTGCCTGTTAATTGAATGGTCAGAAACAGACAACCACCTGTATATGACGGGACCTGCCGAACGAGTCTTTGCTGGAAACTATAGCGCATCCCAGAGTTGACTCAAGCGATGAAACCGCCGCGATCGCAATCATGATTGCGATCGCAATTATAGTTACAACGTTTCAATCACCTCAGATTTCTCAAATCTTACCTTCGCCAAAGTCGCATACTTATCATCTTCAGATCGATAGCCTGCGGCACATGCAACAACTGTCGCATACCCTTTTTCAGGCAGTCCTAGAACCGTGTCATACTTGGCAGGTTCAATCCCTTCCATTGGGCAAGTATCCACGCCCAGCAATGCCGCACAGGTCATAAAGTTGCCTAACGCAATGTAGGTTTGTCGAGTTGCCCATTCATTGACGCTAAGGCTGCGGGCACCATACACCACATCGCTAACCATCACTTTTCGATAGCCCGCTAACGATTCTGGCTCAGCCTGTCTCACTTCAGCCGTGCGTGCTACAAAGTGATCAACATGCTCAGCCGTGAGATTCTTTTTAATCGTGAACACTACATAATGAGAACATTCACTCACCTGCGCCTGATTCCAAGACAAGGGCTGGAGTTGGGCTTTCAGGTCTGGATTTGTGACAATCAAAAACTTCCAGGGTTGCAGCCCATAGGAAGAGGGAGTCAGGACTAGGGATTCTTCTAAAGCCGCCCAGATGTCTGCTGGAATTGTTTTAGTAGAATCAAACTTTTTGGTCGCATATCGCCAGTTTAGGCGATCGAGTAAATCGGTCGGTGTGGTTAGACTCATAGATTAAAAACATTGCGCTGATTACTCGATGAGTATACTCCACACCTTTTAGCTGAGGTGGTGTAGGAGAGAACGGAGTTTTGAGTTTTGAGTTTTGAGTTCGGAGTTTTGAGTTTTGATCACATTGCATTTCTGTGGGAAATAATTTGAGTTTTGCGGCAATCAACCTTAGAACTCCGTACCCTGAACTCCGCACCCTGAACTCCGCACCCTAAACTCCGCACCCTAAACTCCGCACTCTGAAATCTATGAAGGTTGGTTGATAGCGTGTAAACCGCATTCTTTTTTGGTCGCATCTTCCCACCACCAGCGCCCTTCCCGCTCGTGCTGATTGGGTAGAGTGGCTCGTGTGCAAGGTTCACAGCCAATGCTGACAAAGCCGCGATCGTGTAGGGAATTGTAAGGCACTTCGTAGGAGCGAATATACATCCAAACATCGGCAGAAGTCCAGTTGGAGAGGGGGTTGAACTTTACTAAAGTGCGATCGCCTGCCGAAAACGCAGTATCCGCTTGCACAACCGGCACTTTTCCACGGGTGGCAGGATTTTGATCTTGTCGTTGTCCTGTAATCCAGGCATCTAAGGTGGAAAGTTTGCGGCGCAGTGGGGCAACTTTACGAATGCCGCAGCATTCATTGTGTCCATCTTCATAAAAGCTGAATAGCCCTTTGGTGCTGACCATCTCTTCTACTTGAGTTGCGTCGGGAAAGAGGATGTCGATCGCAATGCCATAGTGCTTTCTAACGCGATCGATGAACTGATAAGTTTCAGGATGAAGCCGCCCGGTATCTAAGCTAAAAACTTTGACCGCTTTGTTTAATCGATGCGCCATGTCAATCAGCACCACATCTTCCGCACCGCTGAAAGAAATTGCAATGTTATCAAATAGGTTTAGCGATCGCTCTAGAATTTTTTGAGGACTTTGGCTAGTCAGTTCTGCTGCCAAACTGGGAATATCGAGTGTGGCAATTGTTTGCGCCATAATTTCAGTGTTCTCTAAAAGGGTCGGGTTCCGCAGAGTCTATTCTATCAAGCGTCTACCCCGATCTATACCTCAATCTAAACAACTGAATTGGGCAAGCGTAGTCTTTGGGGTCAGCGCTTAGATACACTGAAATGATCTCGTCAAATATGATGACAGAATAATTACTAACCCCTTACTAAAAAAAATCATGCTTAACTTTATTCTGACTTGGCTAGCTGCCGCTCTTTCGATATTTCTGACGGCTCAGTTTGTTCCTGGCTTCAAAGTCGATAGCTTTACGGCAGCGTTGATTGGCGCAGTGGTTTTGGGCTTTGTGAATGCGATTGTGCGTCCATTGCTAGTTCTGTTTACGTTGCCATTCACGATTTTGACATTGGGCTTGTTTTTGTTTGTTGTGAACGCGATCGCGTTTTGGATCGTTGCTTCCCTCACGCCGGGTCTATCTGTCAGCGGCTTTTTCCCAGCATTTTTGGGCGCGATCGTGCTTTCTGTCGTCTCTTGGCTTGTCAATTGGGTCTTGCAAGCGCTCAAACCTTCCTAACTGGCGATCACTTCATCACTAGCGGCACCACGGTTAGTTGATTGGGAATGCCCAAGTCAAATTGCAGCAAAGGTGAAAGATGATTAACCGAAATTGGCGTAAAGCCAAGGCGCATATAGAACTGTACTAGGGAAGGTAAGCAGGTGAGATAAAGCGGTTTCGTTGCTTTTTGTCCTAAATTGTTAATCAGGTAGGAGCCTAAGCCGCGATCGCGCAATTCTGGCACCACAAATAGGTCGTTTAACACGGAATAGCGACTGTAGCAGCGCAATTTGGCACAGGCAACCAAGCGATCGTTTTGCTCGATCACCCAAAAGTTTTCCCAGCCTTCGTTCCAGGTCAATACTTGAACAGCCACTACGCCGAAACCCACCGCTCCTGCAACCCCCACCAATGGCAACAGTTGTCCTGGCTTTAAGGAAATCACCAGGTAACCACCTAGCAAGATGCCAGCGGCGATCGCGAGTCCTCTCAAGGTACGCTCAGAGTCCGAAAGAGAGGGCAAAACTTCTCGCCGAAACTGCTCTAGCAAGCTTTGAATCAGCGGCTTATCGGCAGGTGTTGCAGAACGTAGAACGCAGTCGGGCGGCAGGGGAAGAGGATCAAGCATGAGTGGAATGGGGGCGTAGACAGTGATAGGGGAAGAGTTACGCGATACCGCGCTTGGAAACTTTCCCCCTATGATGCTAATCCATTGCGGTAAGGTCTGGAATAAAGAGATTTAGGCGATCGCAGTTGAGCCAAAGCATAACTCGTTACTCTATATAAGGGGCTATAGAGCGCCTACTTTTCACGCATAAAAATTTGTTTAGCCATGGTTTCTACTCCTTTAACTGCGCTTCCCGTCAATATGTCCTGCATTCGTGCTGCAATTCAAGCACTCCAGCCACAAATTGTAGACTGGCGGCGACGGCTGCATCAAAAGCCAGAGTTGGGTTTTCAGGAGTTTTTGACATCACAGTTTGTCGCCGAAAAACTGCAAGAGTGGGGAATTGAACACAAAACGGGGATTGCCAAAACGGGGATCGTTGCCACCATTTGCAGCGATCGCCCTGGGAAAGTGTTTGCCATTCGCGCCGACATGGATGCATTGCCGATTCAAGAACAAAACGCTGTCCCTTATAAGTCGCAGCACGACGGTATCATGCACGCCTGTGGTCACGATGGACACACGGCGATCGCGCTAGGCACTGCCTATTACCTATCGCAGCATCGAGACGACTTTGCAGGCACGGTCAAAATTATTTTTCAACCCGCAGAAGAAGGGCTGGGCGGTGCGGAACCGATGGTCGAAGCAGGTGTGTTAAAAAATCCAGATGTGGATGCCATTATTGGGCTGCATTTGTGGAATAATTTGCCTCTGGGTACGGTAGGAGTGCGAAGCGGCGCGCTGATGGCGGCGGTAGAATGCTTTGAGTGCGTGATTCAGGGCAAAGGTGGACATGGTGCCATTCCGCAGCAAACGATTGATTCTGTGGTAGTGGGTGCCCAAGTGGTGAATGCATTGCAAGCGATCGTTGCCCGTAATGTTAACCCAATCGATTCAGCCGTGGTGACG
Source organism: Sivoneniella epilithica UHCC 1019 (assembly GCF_040830845.1). NCBI lineage: Bacteria > Bacillati > Cyanobacteriota > Cyanophyceae > Leptolyngbyales > Leptolyngbyaceae > Sivoneniella > Sivoneniella epilithica. Next base: position 21,479 of record NZ_JBFPDP010000028.1, on the reverse strand, counting down.
GTGGGTGAATTTCATGCAGGCACGGCGCATAACGTGATTGCCGACAGCGCCAAAATGAGCGGGACTGTACGCTATTTCAATCCGCTGTATAAAGGCTATTTTGGCAAGCGGATGGAGCAGGTGATTAAGGGCGTTTGCGAAAGCCAAGGTGCCACTTACAACCTGAACTATTGGGAACTGTATCCCCCTGTGATTAACGATCGCGCGATCTCCGATCTAGTTCGCTCTGTAGCGGAAGAAGTTGTGGAGTCGGCGATCGGGGTCGTGCCCGAATGTCAAACGATGGGCGGCGAAGATATGTCTTTTTTCCTAGAAGCGGTTCCCGGTTGCTACTTCTTTCTCGGTTCCGCCAACGCCGCCAAAGGACTCGCCTATCCCCACCACCATCCCCGCTTCGACTTTGATGAAACCGCCCTCAGCATGGGTGTAGAAATCTTCGTTCGCTGTGTCGAAAAATTTTGTCAGCGCTAAATAATAAACAAAGTAAACTTCAAAATCAGAGTTTTGATAACTAGCTATAGCGCTGCGTGCTAATCTCGACGTGTTAATCTCAACGATAGTTCTTTACCGCGATCGCTCATGGGTAGCCAATCGACCGCCAAAACTATATTTTTGCTTGTCTCTATGGTGGGCTGGCTAATCGTGGGTGCAGCGCTAATGTATCTGTTTCCCTGGATTGCCGATCGCCTCGTGGCTTCTGATCTCACCCATGTATGGCTCAAAACGTTAAGTCGTAGCGGCTATAATCCAATGCTGGCTTGGGTTGGAGGCGGTATTGCTCTAGCGGCAACTGTAGTTGCTAATATCATCTGGCACCAACGATTTGAAGGCAAGATCTAGATCAGGAGCCGCGATGGAGTTTGGGATGACGATCGCGGATTAACTCTCCCCAATTTAACCAAAACCATTAGTCGTTCTACGATTCACCCATGGTTCCTAACCGTCCTTCGATGTCGGCTTCGGCTTCCAAGGAGAGCGATCGCAACTGATCCAGCATTGTCTGATCCACATTTTCCCACATGCCTCGTTGATGGGCTTCCAATAGCCGTTCTGCCATATCGCGCAATGCCCAAGGGTTTTTCTGTTGCACAAATGCTTGCACCTGCGGATCGAGGACATACGCTGCTGCCACGCCTTCATACATATAGTCTGCAACGCATTCCGCTGTGGCATCGTAGGCAAACAAATAGTCAATTGTCGCCGCCATTTCAAAGGCTCCCTTATAGCCATGTCGCATCGCTCCGGCAATCCATTTTGGATTAACGACTCGCGATCGATAGACTCGCGCAATCTCCTGTTGCAGCGATCGCACCTTTGGATTTTCTGGCAGGGAATGATCACCAAAATAGACCGTTGGATTTTGTCCTTGGAGCGATCGTACGGCTGCGGTTAACCCGCCCTGAAACTGGTAATAATCATCGGAATCGAGGAGATCATGTTCGCGGTTGTCCTGGTTTTGCAGCACAATTTGCAGATCAGTTAATCGACGTTCAAATGCTTCTGGTGCCGAGTAACCCACGCCCTGAGCGCTGTAAGCGTAGCTGCTCCAGTTGAGGTAAGCACGGGCAAGATCTTCTGTAGTTTCCCAGTTTTGCGATTCAATCAATCCTTGCAATCCAGCCCCATAGGCACCGGGCTTTGAACCAAACACTCGATATCGCGATCGCTGCTCTGCCTCTTCAACCGTCAAGCCTGCCTGCTGCCACTCCTGGGTTTCTTGTTGCACCTGTGCCGCCAGGGGATTCTGATCCGCCGATTCATCCAATGTCGCGATCGCCGTCACTGCTTGATCAAACAAATCAATCAAGTTGGGGAACGCATCCCGGAAAAAGCCCGAAATCCTCAACGTCACATCCACTCGCGGACGACCCAATATCGACAGCGGCAACACTTCAAAATCAATCACTCGACGCGAGGCACCTTCCCAGACGGGCTGCACACCTAACAGCGCCAACGCCTCCGCCAAATCATCGCCCCCGGTTCGCATCGTGGCAGTGCCCCACATCGATAACGCCAAAGTTTTGGGATACTCGCCATGTTCTTGAGTATAGGTTTCGACGAGGACTTCAGCCGCTTTACGCCCCACATCCCAAGCGCTCTCAGTCGGCACGGCGCGAATATCTACCGAATAGAAATTGCGTCCTGTGGGCAACACATCCGGACGACCCCGTGTGGGCGCACCTGACGGAGCCGCTGGCACATATCCTCCGGCTAATCCATGCAGAAGGTAGGACATTTCCTGAGTAGTATTTTGCAGATCGGGCAAGAGGCGATCGCGAATCCAGTTCAACTCTGTGGATATTTCAGGATGATCCGATGAAACACTTCCATGCAGCAATTGCTCAACCTGCTCTGCGGCGTAGTTTTCAATGATATCAACAGCGTCTCCGATGGTGCGAGGATGAGAGTTTTGTTCACGCAGTGTCTCCATAGGAGATATTTTGAGTTTTGAGTTTTGAGTTTTGAGTTTTGAATTAGATGTAGGAAAGTTAAAAGTCGTACAACTTTTTCCATTATCTACTGCCCATTCCTCAACTAACTGCGCTGGATCGGCAGTTAACGGGTCGAAGTCGAGGTTCCAGGCTTGAGCGATCGCGCGGGTTAAGCCTAACCGTCCTGGTGATGGATGGCGGGCGATAGAGACGATGAGATCGCGCAGTTGTCGTCCGGCGGGGCAGTGTCCAAAGAGGTGTAAGCCGTCGCGAATTTGGGATTCTTTCAGTTCACACAAATAGCGATCGGCGTTGGTGATCAGTTCGATTAGGGCGGCGGGGGTAAATTGGGCAAGATCTAGATCGCCTGCCATGGCTTGAACTTCCTGACTAAGATTCTCTTGCTGAATCAAGGCTGTCATGCGATCGCGAATTACTGCTAATCGAGTTGGATCAAGCGTTTGGGCTTCGTAGTATTCATCAATTAGACCTTCAAGCTGTTGCAAACCGCCATAGAGTTCGGCGCGAGTCATCGGCGGTGTTAGGTGATCGATAATCACGGCTTGCGATCGCCGTTTTGCCTGGGAACCTTCTCCCGGATCGTTGACGATAAATGGATACAGATGGGGAATCGCACCAAAAGCGACTTCAGGGTAACAATCCTCAGACAGAGCAACACTTTTGCCAGGGAGCCATTCCAAGTTGCCATGCTTGCCGACATGGACGATCGCATGAGTGCCAAAGTCCGATCGCAACCACTGATAAAACGCGAGATAGTCGTGGGTTGGTTCTAAATCAGGCGCGTGATAATTGAGTGTAGGATCGGTGTCATATCCGCGTGAAGGTTGAATGCCCACGAAAATATTACCGAGTTGAATTCCGGCAATCGCAAATGAGTCTTGGGCATCTCCCCAGCGTTGGTTAATCTGAGTTTTTACGATTTCCGGAAGGGTATCAAACCAAGCTTGATACGCTGCGATCGCCAGAGGTTGGGCAACCGGATTCATCCCTTTCGTTTCGGGATCATTCGTGATGCCTGCGGTGAGTCGTCGAATCAGTTCATCATCGTTTTTTGGAATGTTTTCAACGTGATATCCAGCCTGTTGCATTGCCTGAAGAATTGCCACACAGCTTGCCGGAGTATCTAGCCCGACTCCATTTGCCAGCCGACCGTTGCGGCTCGGATAGTTGGCTAAAATTAACGCTACTTTGCGATCGCCCACCTTCTCCTGCCGCAACTTCGCCCAATTTGCCGCCAAGTCTGCCACAAACTGAATGCGATCGTCCACGGGCTGATAGTTCAACACTTCCGTTTCCAAGGCTGCATTCCATCCCTGCACCTGCTTAAATGAAACCGCCCGACTAATAATGCGTCCATCCACTTCTGGCAATGCTACATTCATCGCCACATCGCGGGGAGACAATCCGCGCCATTCCTGCTGCCACTGCGCCAACCCGCCGCCACTCAGAATTACTTGCAGCACCGGAACATCTAACTGTTGCCACAATTCTGGAAAGTCAGAAGCCGTTTTACTGCCCCGTTCCCTTTCTCCTAATTGAGCTAGAGAAAAACTGGTAGTATTTAGCAACACTTGAATGCCAGCTTCATCTTTGGGGCGGAAGTAGTGCAGCAACTCTGATTGCACATCAGGATCGCGTAGTGAGGAGACAAAGATAGGAACGGGATGTAAATCGCGATCGCTCAATGCCTGACACAGTGCATCGATTGGGGCGAGGTTGCCTGCTAAATAATGCGCCCGGTAAAACACAATCCCCACGTGGGGTGCATTTTGTACCGCAGGTAGGATAAGGAAGGGATAGATTCCGGCGGATGGCACGGGTTGCGGCGGTTCATAATCATACTGATTGGATACCCCGTGATGCGCCAGCCAACGTAAAGCGTTGACCATGTTCTCTACACCGCCCTCCAGAAAGTAGCGCCAGACCTGATTTACCTGGGCGATCGCGAGAGTAGAATGGCTAATCAACGTTGGATCGGGCTGGTTATCTCCCGGCAGCACAATTAGCGTTGCCCCCGTGCGATCGACCGTTTCGCGCACCACTTCCAAGCCATAAGACCAGTAGGAACGTCCGCCCAACAGCCGCAGCACAATTACCTGCGCTTGCTCTAAAACCGTTTCGGTGTAGGTGTCAATTGACAATTGCTGCTGAAGTTGCAACAAATTAACCACCCGCACCGCCGGAAAGCTGTCAGGTAAATAGGGCATTGCCTGAGCGATCGCGCTGATGTCAGTATCTGCTGCGGTAATCAACACAATCGGGGCGGGAGTTTGCTCCACAAAGATCACGCCGTCCGTATTAGGAGTCCAACCGCCCGGTGTTGCTGCCAATCTATGCATGATGTCTTTCTAGTGAGTGAGGCTTTTGAACGTGGTTTATCATACCTCCGATTGGCTGGCTAACACGTCACTATCCAGGAACGCGATCGTCCGGCTAACTGTCCGAATTGATCTATAGTCAGGCTGATGTCCTGGAGCTTTTAGTTCTCGTCAACTGCTCAGTGAGTTCTTGATCTTCTTGTTGATAGATCGCCTTTTCAGTTTGAATAAAGACGGCTGCTAAAGCATCATAGGCTTCAGCCCATGCCGCCATTACTTCGTCAGTTGCAGCATCTTGTAAAACATCTTTCATCGCCTGCAATAACTTTTCACCAATCAGGGGATATTGCTCAGGTAAGATGCGAGTTTCTACGTGACGATGGGCAATCTTGTCTACTGCTGTAGCTAGCTCATCCAAGCGATCAATATGAGTCGCATAGGCATAAACAGCGGCAGCTAACTTGTATGCCTGATTATTTCCATCTAGATGCTGCATCCAAGTAGTTTCAAAGCCGCGTTTATAATCAGGACGCTCTTCAAACACAATCTGATACATCCGTCTGGTAATCTCTTCACCTTTTTCTTTAACAACTGGTGCAGTTGCCTTAACAATCTCAATTGTTTTTTGGCTAACCATAATGCAAAATTCTCCTCTTACTATCGAACTTTCAGAAAATAAGAGTTACTCAGTCACTAAACACAATTGATTCAAGCTACTGACATCACCATTTGATCGACAGTTATGTTTACCCAAAGCGGCGATCGCACTGGCAAGCGACTTTGTAACTAACAACGGGTACTTTTAAAACGGGTACTTTTAATTTATCACAACAAAAATTTATTACAACCCCATTCGATTCTGCTCTGATCAATGCTTGATTGCTGTGATACTGCGATCAACAGCAGTTCACCTAAGCAACCTTCACCGACAGCTTGCGACCGTCCACTGCCATCAAGTATTAACCGCGCTGATGACGAATAATAGTGAAGTTTTCATCATCTGACCTAGCTCTGCTGGCTCTTGGTCAATTGTTTCTAATAATAATCTGATATATTCAGCAGTCGCTTTGCGATGACTCTCTTGGTTTCGTTGATTTTGCAAACTCTCCAATTTGTCAGGGTCACCAGGCATACATCAATAGGCAACTGTTCGAGGTGAACATCCTATAAAATCGGCAATTCCTCGTTGAGTTTTACCATCGTTTTGAAGTAAAAGAATTAAAATTCGTTCTCGAACATGGGCTAATTCGGCGTTGCTGAATTGAGGTATGAATATCAAAATTCGCCCTCACCCTAGCCCTAGCCCGCTGGAGAGGGAACAAGACTTCTAGCTCCCTTCTCCCAGCGGGAGAAGGGTTGGGGATGAGGGCAAATCATGCTTGCATTCAGCAACACCTGGGCTAATTCACTCTCTCGAAGCGCTTTTTGTAATTTATCTACTTGCTCTGAATCTAGAAAGTTTTTTGCTGGCATCGCACGGGTGGTTTAATCATTCTTATGACTCAATTAGGCAACTTAAATGCTGATCAGCTTACACCCGCTCAAACACTCCAAATACTAACGTTGCAGCGAGTTGATCCAAGATATTGCGAATTTGGGGCGTGGTTGGAATTCGTCCTAACCCAAACAGCGTTTGAGCGTTATCTTTGCCACACCGACTTTGCCTCTGACGTTGATGCTCCAGAAATGACTCGCACTGCATGAAAAACACACTAAACGCTGCCAGGATTGCATCGCTTAGGCTGTAGCGGGTTCCATTACTGGCTTGTCGTGGATCTTCAATCCGGTTGATGGCTTGCTGTAGATAGCTCATCAAAACACCAAAACTTAAAGGCATTGGTTCCATGAAGACGCTCCTACTCAGGTGCTTCTTTATCCTCTAGCCTAATTGAGCCACATGTCAAAATCTGAATTTGGAATTGCTGCATTGCAAGAGGGGGCGATCGCAAGCCCAGAGACAACCCACTGGCTGAACTCGAATGTCACTGGAAGAGTTTGCTTGATGGGTTTTGACTTGCTCTAATAAAGCTGCACCATCCGTAGGTTGATGTTCGGGGCGATCTTCGGAGGAATGGCAGGATTGACAGATGAACAGGGTGTGTTGAGTCATGAGCTTAAGGCGTGTTGACGAGGTATTTTTCCAGGTCATCAAGAACGGCATTGGCAGCCAGCAGGTTAAACCCTCGCCATGTCATGTAGTCAACCAAGTAAACTCGATCGCGTTGAACAGCACGAAGTTTTCGCCAAAGTGGTTTTTGTTTTAGGTCTTCCAACTGCTTGCGATCGTCGGTTGTCATCATGCTAACCAACAAGATATCGCCATCCGCTTTGTCTAGCTCTTCCTCAGAAATTGGTAGCATGTTAGCTTGCGCTTCCACATCTTGAGCAGCAGGACGTTGTAATCCAACATCCCTGAGAATGCGGTCAGGAAACGAGCCTTTCACTTCACTAAAGACGTTGCCCCCAGCAATAGAAACAAGAGAAATGGTTTGATCTTGATATCGGTTTCCTAATGCTGCTTTGAGGGTTGCCACTCGATTGTAATAGCGATCCCAGGCTTGTTGTGCCGCATCTTGCCGCCCTAAAACCTCAGCCACAAACTCAAAAGTTTTTCGCCAATCGCCACTGTTATGAGGCAGGCTCAAAGCGGTTGGTGCAATTTGGGATAACAAAGGATAGACTTTTGTCTCCCAGTCGTAGCCAATGATCAAATCAGGCTTGATATACAGCATCTTCTCTAGGTTTGGATCATAGCCACCCAATGCTTGAATTCCAGCTAGGTAAGGTTTTAGGTAAGGTGGGGTTTCAATATTTTCAGTGAATGCCTGGAGATAGGTGCTGCCGATCGGTTTGATGCCGAGTGCCAGCACATGAGCCAAGATGGAGGTGTGGAGAGTCACAACGCGCTGCGGATGTTTGGGAATACAAGACTTCCCCAGCGTGTGTTCAACCATGCGACAGTCTGCGGTTGGTTGAGCAGGTAAAACGGATGGCTTCTGCTCTGCATGATTGCAAGCAGTAATTAGAGTAAATCCTAAAATACCCACGATTAGCCAACAGAGAAAACGTCGCATGATGATCTTAAATGATTAAAACTCCACTGAAACTTTGCCAGTAATTGCAAGGGGAAGTCCTTGAGTAATGCTTGCTCGACTGCTTGACCCAGAAGCATAGCGTTCGTTGAATAGGTTTTCAACTGCCAACCTGAAAGTGACATTATTGATTTTGTAACCTGCTCCTAAATCAACTCGGACATAGCCTGGAAGCTCGAATGTGTTTTCGCTGTCTCCAGAACGTTCACCTGCATAAATCAAACCTGTTGACAAACTCAGCCCTTTTAAGCCACCTTCGGTAAATTCGTATTTACCATAAAGTCCTAAACTGTGACGTGGACTGTTGACTGAACGGTTTCCTTGAAGCCCGCTGATGCTGCTGGTGACTTCTGAATCTAGCAGCGTGTAGGCTGCAATCAGGTTGAAGTTTTTGGTGATCTTGCCAGCAATATCTAACTCAAACCCACGACTGCGAACATCACCCACAAGAATACTTGCATCAGTCACAGGATCGGTTTCGGCAATGTTAGTTTGTTTCAAGTTAAAGAGTGCTGCTGTAACGCTAACACGATCATTAAGCAGATTGACCTTAGCACCAATTTCAAACTGAGTTGCTTTTCTGGGGGCGACAGGGCTACCGTCAGCAGACAGACCAAACTGTGGTTCTGTCGATTGGCTAAAACTGGCGTAGAGGGATGCTGAATCTGTGAGACTGTAAACCAATCCGACAGAGGGAGAAACAAAATTGCCGCTTTGTGCAACTTTACCCTGATCAAAAAACTCAAATTCACCATATCGAAGACCCGCTAGTAGGCGAAATCGTCCCAGTTTGACAAAATCTTGGATGTAAATGCCCCAATCCTTATTACTAAAATCAATGAGACGTTTAGAAAGACCCGTTGGAAGTGGAACATCAAAGGTGGGATTGGCAACATCAACACTACCAAAGACGCTGATCGCACTATCAAATCTGGAGCGATATTTGTTGAACTCAACGCCTGCCAGTAGTTTATGTTCGGAGGCTCCAATCTTGAAGTTGCCTCGAACTTCACCGCGAAGGTTGTATTGATAATAGTCGTCAGAAATTGTTCGGTAGAAGCGGGGTAGAATATCACCATCAAAAAAGATAGAGGTCAGAAGTGGTTGTAACTCTCTTTGGGTATTGAAGTATTGACCACTCAAGTTGATTGACCATTGCTTGCTAATGGGCTGATCGAAGTAAGTTGCAATGCGGTAGTGATTGTAGATTTGGCTATTGCGCGGATCGGTATAGCTGCGATTGTAGAAGAATCTGTCATTGAAAAATTTGGCACCTGTATTAAAATCTTTATCTTGACGATAATATTCCCCTTCAACCGTTAGAGAACCGCCTCCTCCTGTTTTCAACGTTAGCGATGGAGCAACATAGATCCGATTATCTTCAACATTGGGCACGAAGGATTGGGCACCTTGAAATGCTAAGTTCAACCGATAAAGCAAATTTTTATCTGAGGTGAGTGGACCTGTGAGATCGGCTTCTCCCCGGTAAAAATCAAAACTGCCTGCTTCAAAAGAGACCTCATAGCTGGGTGTAGCTTGAGGCTTTTTGGTGATGTAGTTCACCACACCCCCTGGTGTCCCTGCTCCATAGAGGATCGAGGAAAACCCCTTCAATATTTCAATGCGCTCAATATTTGAAAGATCTCTGACTAGCGATCGATAATTATCTCGCAGCCCGTTGATATAAACTTGGCTACCAGTACTAAATCCACGAATTTGGAAATCTGTAAACAGTCCGCCTTGTCCAACGTCCCCAGCAGCTACTCCACTAATGTAAGGAGCTAAGTCTTCTACTCGTCGGGGTGCTGTGTCTTCAATCAATTGATTGGTAATGACACCGATCGATGCAGGTGTGTCTAGCAGAGGAATGTCAAGCCGGGTTCCTGTGGTTGCATTCGGCACTCGAAAGTCCTGCTGTCCTTCGCCCGTCACCACAATTTCCTCATCCGGTTCATCTGCTTCCGGGTTCAGGCTATACGCCAAACCTCCTGCTTTCAGCGTCACCTCGGTTTTGGGTAGCGCATTATTTCCCGCCACACTCACCCGAATATTGCCTGCCTGCTGCTCCATCTGCACCGTCGCAATATCCGCCGTCGGGTTATCTGCCACAAACGGCTGTCCCTGCGGCAACGCCAGCACCGCATTGGGAATCTCGGCAATCAGGCTATTCCCTTCCGTGCGAAACTTCGTGGCATCAATGGTCAGCGGTTTCCCCTCCGCCGTCTCCAGCACGATATCAAGTCCGGCTTCCGTGCGCTCCAGTTTCACGTTTGTGACCTGCACCTGTGCCGCTCCCATTTGGGCGACCCAATCTTTGACGGTCGTGGCAGGTTGCTGGAGATCGCGAACACGAGAAATATTGGCAACGGATTTTGAAACAGATGAAGCGGATACTCCTCCTCCATCCGTTTCATCCGCTTTCACATCCGTTGCCACACCGATCGCCACCCACACAACCAACTGCACCAATGCCCACTGTCTACCGTTCATACCACTGCCTCACACACATTAAACTGATCTATTGCAACAGATTCCTATTTGCTGTGCAACAGAAAGCAGTGTAGAGAACGCGATCGCACCTCGTCTACTCAAATCCGGACTTTGATCCCGATTCGGACAAAATTGGTCAAAAAATTTGCCAAAAGGCAGAAGGCGCTTTCACCCCTATTCTCTATTCCTACCCTTACCCAAACGCCAAAATCTGCGCCGCACTCAAACCGAACTCCGGCACGATCGTCGATCGCAGCGGCGTATCTCCCGTACAAACGGTGTCTTCATATTGTCCATTCACCCACAGGCACATCGTCACCTGCTGTGTCTCCGGATCAATAATCCAATATTCCGCGATTCCTCGTGCAGCGTATTCTGTGCGTTTGTAGCGATAATCTTGGTCTCGATTCTCCGCTCCAGGTGACACAATTTCAACGACTAAAACAGGGGGTGGCATCTCATGGGTAACTATATTTCTGGTTCGTCCCGCCAGCGCAGTGTAACCTTGTTCGCTGAGAACGGTTAAATCAGGTAAGCGCACCTTTGCCCGTCTGCCGCTCACCGCAATTTCAGGCGTTGCTGAAGCAGATATGAATTGCCCTCATCCCCAACCCTTCTTCCCAGGGAGAAGGGTGCTAGAACTCTTGTTCCCTCTCCTGTGGGAGAGGGCTAGGGTGAGGGCTGCAAAAGGCTTAAGCACAAAATCATAGTTCTATTCAGCAACGCCCAATTTCAAGATCTTTCAGATTAATCAATACAATTAGCACAAACTTTGCCAACTCAAACATCAATAATTTAGCCAACTTGCAGTTTTCCGGTGATTCTGTCGGCATTTCTACCAAAACCCCATCCACCAACTCATACCGTGTATCCGTGCCATCGTCGTAAGCAAGATACTCCTCCATCGTCATCAGCTTAGATGTACTGGATGCTGTTTGGGTCATGGTCAAAAGCCTCACCGCTTGCCAACATTCAAATCATCTCTCACTTCACTCAATTCTAAAAGGTATTAATGTTATGTAGACCTGCGCCATCACGCCATCACTCCTCCACCTAGCGACCCATCATGCATTGCTTCGGAGTCATGCCAAACTTGCGCTTAAACGCGGCGGCAAAATGCCCTTGATTGCTGTAGCCAGTACGATGCGCCACCTCCGCCACCGTCCAATTCGTTTGGCATAATAACTGCTCTGCCTGGATTAGCCGTTGTTCAAGTAAGTACCCACAGACCGTAGTCCCAAATACCACCTGAAATCCTCGTCGCAAAGTGCGATCGCTGACTCCAACCCGCTGAGCCAGTTCAATCTGGGAGAGGGGATGATCCAAGTGAGATCGCAACAACTCAGCAGCTTGATAAACTCGGCTCAGGGTTTGGGGTTTGAGATTGTCGGATGAATGCGATGGCGACGGCTCTTGCAGGGCAGTCAGTTGCAGGGCGATCAGTTCCAAGGCTTTGCTTTGCAAGTACACCTGCTTAATGCCGCCGGAAAACGGGCAATCCCACATTTGCTGTACCAGCGATCGCATCGCGAGTGTCGTCTTCGGTGCAAACACCTGTTGTGGATTGTCTCCTTGCAGCAGCGGCAACCATTCTGGACACACTTCCCCTGATGGATCGCGAAACAACTGCCGCACCACTTTTGGTTCTAAATGCACATCGACCCCAATTTTAGGGTGCCCCGCTGGGTTAAATACATCATGGGTGGGCTGGATGCCGCTGCCACCAACATACCCGTGCTGTGCATCGATATAGAGAAAATCACCGCAGTCCGCAATGCCAGCCAGTAAAACCTGAAACTGCACTGGATGAGGGTTGGGGGATACTCGCACATTGACATCCTCATAGGCTTCGTGGAATAGGCAAAGCTCAAACCCCGGCATCAGTTGAATCGTTCGTCGATAACCATGCCCCAAGGTTGGAGGGACAGGAGAGATCGTTTCCATGCGATCGATCGTGATCACGGATGGATAGCATTGCTCGGCTTCTTGCCACAGTTCTGCTTCCGTTTGGGCGGTCAGGGTAAGACTCATGTACTGAGGACAACTAATGAGAATAACTTTCAATATCCTAGCCTAGCATCTGAAAGTCAAGTGAATTAGCTGCAATTAGCGGCATAGACGCTCCTTTTCCGATCCATGCTAAAAGTGGCGAAACTGTTTGGGTGCAACTCCCACGATGCAATTTGTGACGGCGAGGAATATCAGTTTCCACGTTTGGTCTAGGGCGGCAAAACAGAGTAAATCTGAGATGCAATTTGTGACGGCGAGGAATACCAGTTTCCACTCGGCAGCACCTTATGGCAAGACCGAGGATTTCAAGGGTTTGCACCTCTTGGAGTGACGATTAGGCAACCCAAGAAAAAGCGGCGTTGCTGAATAGAAGTAGGGGTAGGTCTTGTGCTTACCCTGCCGGATATGAAGGGCAACCACAAGGGATTGCCCCTACGAATTTCATCTCCAGATTCAGCAATGCCCAAAATCGTTTGGGTCACTCCACTCTCATCGATCGAGACCGTTTGCAAAGAGAGCCAGAACAACTGGCAGAACAAGGTCTGCGGGTGTTGGTGTTAGCTGAGAAATTGATTTCCACGCAACAGACAACATTAGCTCAGGCTGACCTAGAGTCGAAGCTAACGTTTTTGGGCTTGCAGGGCATGATTGAACCCGCCCCATGAAGCAGCGATCGCAGTCTGTCAATCTGCCGGAATAGTAAGTGAAGATGATCACGGGTGATCATTTGACAACAGCAATGGCGATCGCAGAGCAGATTGGGCTGAAGAAGCGGCACAATTGACGGGCTTCAATGGGCAAAGCCGGAACCGATGTTGCCAGCGACTAGATGGACGACCCCATTGTTTGCTTGCAGGTTGTGTAGCGCTCTAAAGGAACGAATTAGAGCATTTCAATATGAGTGCTGCTCGAAGTTACAGTTGCCTTTTTCCTACTGCAAATTAGCAGGAGGATTTTCAGGCACAACCCAGTAATAGACAGTCCCGCCATCTGCTTCGACCACTTGATCGGGTTTCCAATCACCCATATCAAACGCATGGGAAACAATGCGCGTCCCTGGTTTCAATTCGCGTAGCAATTTGGGTCGCAACTTCACATTAAGTTCTGGCAGCAGATAGAGCGTCACGACGGTTGCATCACTAAAGTTGGTTTGGAACAAATCCTGTTGGCGAAACTGAACGCGATCGCTGACCCCTGCTTTTTGAGCATTTTCATTGGCTTCTTGAATTCGCTCTGGGTTAATGTCAATGCCTATGCCACGTGCGCCTCGATCCTTCGCCGCTGTAATCACAATCCGCCCATCACCACTACCCAGATCGTAAACGACATCATCAGACTTGACGTTTGCCAACCGCAGCATCTCGTTCACGACAGGCGTAGGGGTCGGAACATAAACAACATCGGGTGCGCGAGTGGGAGATTCTGTAGTGGGATTAGAAGCTTCTGTAGTGGGATTAGGAGCCGCCTGCACCTGATCAGAAGTAGAGTTAGTTTGAGAGTTGGCGGTCGGACTTTGAGCCTCCGATTCAAAATTCCGCTGTTGGGTACAACCAACGCTGGTCAGCGTGAGAATGCTGATGCCAACGAACAGCGATCGCGTCATAGACTTGAGTTGCATAATCCTAATTTCCTTCAAAAAAATTTGACTCAAATTAATACCTATTTAATACTGACCTTTTCAGAACCTGTTCTTCACAACCTCTAGAAGTTGTACCCTACCCCCAATCGCAAGCCCACTTCTGTTTTGCCAAAGAACCCAATATTAGCCGCTGCGTTGGCTGTGAATTGATCCGATATGGGCACATCAATGCCGCCAGTCACTAAGCCGCGCACCACACTACCACTACCCGTTGAAATCACTGCCCCCCCTCCTACAAAAGGAGCAACTAGCACTCGTCCATCCACCGCAGAACGCAGCGGAAAATCAAATGTCACAGGCAGCAAAATGGCGGGTCTACGATTGAAATTAATGGCAGGACGGGCAGAGATATTATTGGTTAAGCCAACTTTGCTAAAGATGGTAAAGCTACCTCGCCCTAAATCAGTACGTCCACCAAAGCCAATGTTGCCGCCTATACCAACGTAACTTGGACCCGATCTCGTTGCTCGTCCAGGCGTAATCGTTTGAATAGGTGTGGTTTCAGGGGTGGTTGTTTCAGGGGATGGAGCCGTTGTTTGTGCAGTCAAGGTCTCAGCCTGAAGACTAGCGGCAGATGTTCTAACCGTGCCAGGTGCAGGGGTAGCTCCGGTTTTCAGAGCGGGTAGATCTGCGGAAAGTTCTGCCGTATCTGTTGGCTCAGGAGTGGTTGAAGGAGATTGAGCGTGAGTTGACTGCCCACCCAGGAGAATGAGAATTCCAGCAAAACCAGAGACTAAAAAGAGTTGCTTGAAACGTAAAATATTCATGGTCGAAAACCTATTAGGGATAGGGTGAACAATCAAGATATATTTTCAGAATCAACCACAAATGTGACTGGAAAGTGACAGCAAATAACTTTCAGATCAGAGGTAATTCGATTTGAAATAGTGATCCCTTGCCAACTTGACTACTGACTGTAAGGTATCCACCGTGGGCTGCTACAATTTGCTGTGCGATCGCCAATCCCAATCCAGAGCCACCTTTTTGTCGCGTTCGTTCCTCATCCACTCGATAAAATCGTTCAAAGATATGGGGCAGACCTGCTTCTGAAATGCCAATCCCCGTGTCTTCTATTGGAATTAATACTCGATGATATTGACTGATTAACCGCACCCACACTGTTCCTTTAGACGATGTGTATTTGCAAGCATTTGTGAGGAGATTGATAATTGCTTGCTGTAACAAATCAGCATTACCGTTAATCCTAATATTCTCTTCTGGTAGTTCTAAATGAAGTGTTAAATGTTTGGCAGCAGATTGAATGGATGGAGTTGCGATCGTTTCTTTCAGCAAGTCATTTAAGTGAATCAGTTGAATTGTGTTTGAATCTAATCGTCCTCCCTGACGAGCCAAAAACAGCAAATCCGTCACTAACCGATTCATTGATTTAGCCATTTCTGCAATATTTTCTAAGCGAATGTGTTTTGGTTTACCTGCCTCAACTGGACTGAGTAAACCCACTTGAGCATTGCTCAGAATCGTTGCCAGCGGCGCTCTGAGTTCATGGGAGGCATCGGATGTAAATCGTTGCAGGTGAGCGTAGGCGTTGCGGATCGGTTTCATGGCGATTCCGCTCAAAAACCAACCCACTAAACTAATAACACCCAGCGTCAGAGGCATGGTGATCACCATCACCATCAGCATTTCTCTCAGAGCAACTTGGGCATCCGTCAACGGAATCGCGATCTGAAGATAGCCGATCGTGCGTCCGTTATGATCCACGGGTAGCGTTAATTGTCGTAGCCATTCGGGATGCGCTTGAATTGTCTCAAATGCCGCGATCGCCTGAATTTGGTCGGCAGGCTGTCGTCCATAAAACTGATATAACGTTCCTTTCGCAGAGTACCAGCGAGCATAAATCAAATTACTGTCAGAGGGCGGAGAGTATTTTCCTAGAATGGGTACATTACTCAGATCAATTCGTTCTTTGTCCTGTCGCCACTCATAGTCGATATTGGCTGTCATGACTCTAGCTTTGCGGTAAAGCAGGCGATCGCTCTCTTCTAAGCGGTTGATCGATCGCTGGTAATAGAGGATGCTGGCAAACAGAATCAATATACTGCCCATCGACAGCGTGAACCAACGAGTCAGGTCACGACGACTACGATTGAACATCTGGATTCAAGCGATATCCAATGCCATAGACAGTTTCTAGCCAGTTCGCGCCGACAGCCTGTAACCGTTGCCGCAGACGACGAACCAAGGCAGTAATGGCGTTGCTCTCCGGCTCACTACCCCATTCCCATAAGGCTTGTTCAATTTGATCACGCGAGAGTACTTGGCGGGGATGGCGCATCAAATATTCTAACAACTGAAATTCGCGAGTGGAAAGTCGCAGATGGTGTTTTTCCCGTTCTAAAGTTAGTGCGGATAAGTGTAAAGTTAAATCCTTGACGTGTAACGTATCTCCTTTCCAAAGAGGCGATCGCCGCCCCAATGCCCGCACTCGTGCCAGTAGTTCAAAGATATCCGCAGGTTTAACTAGATAATCATCTGCTCCAGCGTCCAAACCGCTAATCTTGTCAGAAATTGTGTCTTTCGCGGTCAATATTAATACTGGAACGGTTTTGCCCATGTGTCGATAGTGTTGGCACAAGCTGACTCCACTCACTTGTGGGAGCAACCAATCTAGAATTAGCAAATCATACTCCCGCTGGGACATAATCCACTGTGCGATCGCTCCATCCCCCACTCCATCTACAACATGCCCTGCCCCCGAAAGAGCAGCTTGTAGAGGTTCTCGTTGGTTTGTGTCATCTTCTACCAGCAGAATTCGCATAGTGATCAACCTGACTTTGCACTTTGCATCCTAGAAGGGCAGTTCAGGAAAAGCGTCCCCCAGAAGTGAGATCTCTGACATCCCGTTATTTACTAAAATTGTGTTATGCAACGCGATGTGCGGCTATCCCAATAGCCCTCACCCTACATCCCTTTTTGGGAGAGGGACTTTGGCGTTACACCCTTAACATAAAGACTTCCAATGACTCTCCGTCGCTTTTCGCAACTGCTTCATCGCGCTGGTTGGGAATTCTGGCTGCCTTTACCTCTAATCGCAGTACTCTTCTGGGTGGCAGGTCATTCTATGGCAGCACAGGTGTTGAGCCGTCCCTATGACTCTCTTAGTAAACTTCGGGCAGATCGACAACCGGGTGTCAAATTGTCGGTTACGATTCTGGCGATGAATGCCGAGATTGATCGCCGTCGAAGCAAGACAATCATTTTTGTGAGGACAATGAACTTTAGTTTAAAGAGTCTGGAGTATGAGTTTCCCGTTGTTCAAGCTAGCCAGGTCGAAACAGCGATCGCCCAAAAACTAGAGATGCCCGTTGAAACGGTTCGCAAACTGATTAGCTACCGATTTGTAGATTGAGGACAGCGGGGCATCATCAGGAACTTACGTCAAATGGGGAAAATGGGCAATGATGATGGAAATGTCAGGATGCTGACGAGCGATCGCTTCCGGTTCAGCGCCCAGTACGGGTGCCCCCAAACGCTTTGGATAAGCATTGTGAGTTAAAACCAGCAGGTCATCGATTTCTAGAATTTGAGCGACCTGATGCACAAAATTTCCTCGTATTTGCTGCACTGGCACGTCTTCGTCTAGACCGGGAATTTTGCCAGAAATCCGCGCTGCACGGGGATTAGAGTGAACCTGTAAAATTCGGAGTGACGCTTTTAACTCGGTTGCTAGAGTCTGCATTAACATCAAGGTTTGTTGAAAGCTGGCAGTGGTGATTTCTGGGTCAGCGATCGCCAAAAACACCCGCTGAGTAGACTGAACCGGGTGAGTGAATCGAGTAATGAGCATCGGAACGAGAGTCCGACGGGCAACGTTATCAATCACACTGCCAAAGAAATTATCTTGATAGGTGGAATAGCCCTTCCAGCCGCAAATGACCAGATTGGCGTTGCGCTCTTGCGTGGTTCGCAAAATTCCTTTGTCGATCGAATCATCTACGCGACCAATGGTTTCCACATCCGTCACTGCTGCATGGGCGATCGTCTCAGCGGCATCCAGCAATCGTTCTTGTTGCAGTTTTGCTTCGGTTGAAATCGGGGCACGCGCATCCATCAACACGTGTAGCGGTAACAAGGTTCCATTCGTGCTTTTTGCCAAAATCAATGCGAGTTGCAGCAGGTTGTCCTCGGTGCTGGGATTTGCGACTGGAACCAGAATGCGATATTGCGGTGAGGCTTGAGATAGATTGCTCGATTGGGGTTCAGGAGCGTTGCTGGTTTTCATGCCCTCCCCCCAGCGGGCTGTAATCCAGGGAGAGGCAATGCAAGTGACTAAAATCATGGCGATCGTCCCATTCACCGTGAGTTGATCCACCAGCTTGATGTTGTAGGCAACGGTGATGGCTGCCAGGGTTGAAGCGGCTTGAGCTACCGATAGCCCAAACATCACCATCATGTTAGAAAAATCAAACTGAAATAGTTTGCTGGCTCCCCAAGCAGGTACAAACTTCGCCACGATCGCCACTCCCACCATGACGGCAGAGATCAGCAGCGATCGCGGTTCCTGAAACAGAATCAGTGGATTGACCAGCATCCCCACGGAAATCAAGAAAAACGGCACAAACAGTGTATTACCAATAAACTGAATTCGGTTCATCAAGGGACTCAGTTGCGGAATCAGTTGGGTAATGGCAATGCCTGCTAAAAATGCCCCAATGATCGGTTCAATCTCAATCAGTTTGGCGAAGTAAGACACTACAAATAGAGTTGCGACCACAAACGTAAATTCGGCTCCTTCATCATGCCCAAAGCGGCGGAAAAACCAGCGCCCCAGCCTAGGAACTCCCCATAAGGTGGCAATCGTATAGAAAGTGAGTGAGGGAAGCAAGAATAGCCAGAAACCCAGCGTCAGATTTCCCTGGTGCGCTTTGACCACCACTGCCAGTACCAGCAGAGCTAACACGTTGGTAATCAGAGTCCCACCTAGGGTGATTGTCACTGATTGCGATCGCATAATCCCCAGTTTGCTTGCGATCGGCAAGGCTAACAGCGTGTGTGAGGCAAAGCACGATGCCACCAAAACGGATGCCAAAAGCGAGTAGCCCAACAGCAGCATCGCTGCCATGCCCAGCACCATGGGCACGGCAAAAGTCGCCAAGCCAAAAATCAATGCTTTCTTGGCGTTATGTTTCAGGTCATCCAGGCTAGTTTCCAACCCTGCCATAAACATGAGAAACAGCAGTCCGACGGTTCCTAAGAGGATGATCGTATTATCTCGCTCTAGAAGACCAAAGCCGTGGGGACCCACGATCACTCCCGCCAGAATTAAGCCGACGATCCCTGGTAGCCGCAGCCGTTCAAACAGCAGGGGGGCGACCAGCATGATCGCCATGATGATGAGAAAAATCGTTACGGGATCAGTAATGGGTTCCGATGGCAGCAGCGGAGCTAAAATCTCTTGCCACGATGGAAAGGTAACCGCTAAAAAACTCCAGAAATAATGCATTACAACTCATTCAGACGACAGTAATCATCATAGAAAAATTGCTGTATCGCTTGTAAAGGAAAATCAGAGAGAATTGAAGGAAAATTCAATAGAGTGTTGGCGATGATGCCTATAGATTAGTACTAATCATGGAGCAGTTGCAGGGTTTCGGGTTGCACACTAAACAGAATAATCGGATGCAGCAGCACCCTGAAAAAGGCGACCATTGAGGTGTAGCGATGAAATTGCAGCAAGATGTTAATGCCGTAGGAGGATTTAATGCGATTCACGCGAGCCGTCAGGACAAATTGCAATGCCATCATCGCCAGTCCAATAAAGCCCAACGCGACTGACAACCCAATCCAAAAGCCGCGTCCACCAGAAGGCGGATAGAACATCAACACCAATATGGAAATAGTGTTAAGAATAAGTACGCCACAATCCACAGTGCGGCAACCGCGATCGGGCTATGCATCAACAACCATCTCATGGTGTTCTCTTGCCTTATTGCTGGGATGCGAGTTGAAATCGACGATTCACTTCTTGCCAGTTCACCACATTCCACCAGTTATTCAGATACTCTGCTCGACGATTCTGATAGCGCAGATAATAGGCATGTTCCCAAACGTCATTCCCCAATATTGGAAAATTGCCATTCATCATCGGGTTGTCCTGATTCGGTGTTGTGGCAATTTGCAGTTGCCCTTGAGGATTGCGAACTAGCCAAACCCAGCCACTCCCAAAGCGATCGCCCCCTGCTTCATTGAATTGCTTTTTAAAGCTATCGAAATTGCCAAAGGTTTGGTTGATGGCTTGAGCGATCTCGCCTGTGGGTTGCCCACCGCTGTTTGGACTCATAATCTGCCAAAAAATCGTGTGATTTAGATGTCCACCCCCATTGTTTTGAACTTTGGTACGAATCTCTTCCGGTACACTGTTGAGGTCACGCAATAACGCTTCCACACTGCGGTTCTGTAAATTCGTTTGCGACTTTAATGCTTCATTTAATTTTTTTACATAGGTCGCATGGTGGCGATCGTGATGCAGTTTCATTGTTTCGGCATCGATCGCTTTTGCCAAAGCCTCATACTCATAAGATAAAGGCGGGAGTTGAGCAGGATAGGCACTCAGTTCACCTCCTGGTGATGCAACGGCAGTCGGTTGAGTCGTTGGGGGAGTAGTCTGTGCCTGAGGAGTGGTTTGGCAGGAAATGAGCAACAGCACCAGTGCTGCGCCTGCCATTAGAAACCGGATGGGTCGCCGTAAAAATCTTTTCATCATCACTTAATTTAATCAGGTAGATATAGTTATGATTCACCTTTAGCATCAGCAACAAATGTGATTCAAAAGTGACAGCTAGAATCTTGATCGGCTTGGCACCAGGGTCAAAATTTTCAAGTGAGAGACAGTGAGCGATCGCCCTTTTTCCTTACCTGCTTTGAGTACTCGACTACCCCAAACCTAAATACATCTTTAGTCGTTGTTGCGAGTGACTTAACCAGAGACAACGCGAATGCCAATCCAGATACATCTATTCGATCGAACCTCAGCCTCAGCTATCCGATGCGGCTCAATCTGACGACTAGCTTCACCGGGCGCGATCGCTTACTGGTACGGCTGCAATCCTCTAATCGAGTGCCCAATTTTAGCGGATTATCGGGCACTGAAATGACGCGCCTCTCTTACGAAGTAGGCAATACAGACAATCAATTAACGCTGAATTTGCTGGAGTATCGGTTTCCAGTCAATGATCAACTGACGATTCATCTGTATGGCAATTCTGGATCTCGTCATTACTATGCAAATTATTTCAACCCCTATTTTGCTAGTTTTGGCGGTTCCAAAGGCTCACCCTCTCGTTTTTCCAGAACGAAATCCCATTTATCGGATTGGTGACATTATTGGAGCCGGAGTTGGAGCCGTTTACCGCTTTAGTCCTAATGCACGACTGGATTTAGGCTAGTAGTCTGTCAAGAAAGAATTGATGGATAGAGACGCTTGAGTTTGATGCGGGCATCTTGAGTCGTAAATTGC